>JBIHZT010000312.1:0-5179 GCA_044240265.1 Luteolibacter sp.
GACGCCATAAAGTTCGGAGGATTTTTCAGTGGACCAGGCGTTTTCGGATTTGCGCTTGGAGGACTTGGCAGGAGCGGCGGTGGCGGAAGGAGGTGTCATGTGGGGAAAGTGAGAGCGGTGAAAAATCAGCGGGCGGACGGCTTCCAGTTAGGAAACTCGGTTTTGAGTTGTTGGCGGAATTTTTCCGCCTCGGCGGTCTTCCCCTGCTGTTCCAGAACCAGGATGAATTTTGAAATGGCGAGGGGCTTGAGATCGGCGTCTTCGTGGAACTGGATCACGTTCAGATAATCGGCGGCGGCGGGGCCGTAGTCCTTGGCTTTGAAATTCAAATCGCCGGAAAGGATGCGCAGTCCGGCGCTCGTTCGGCCTTGTGGGCGGAGGGCGGCACCTTCGTCAGCGGCGGCGCGGGCTTCCGAGTCGCGGCTCAGCATCAACAGGGCACGTCCGCGGTCCAGCAATCCATCGGCCTTCCAACCCTGGCTGTCCTCGACGGCGAGCACGTTGTTCGCGGCGGCGAGCGCACCCTCTGCATCGCCGGTTTCAAGACGGGCCTTGGCGAGGTAGCGCCAGACTTCCTTGGGTGTCTCGCGCGGTTCCGCGGGATTGGCGACGAGGCCGAGCGACTTGGCTGCGGAGCTGAAATCACCGGCGTTGTAGGACTGCATGCCGGACCATTGGATCGCTTGGTCGGGGATGTCAGAGTCGTATTTCCCGACGATGGCGAGGTTGATTTCGGCGGCGAGCTTGACGGGATCCTGAGAGGCGAAGTAGCCGAGGATGAGGAGGAGGCCGGCGTGTTTGGCGTAGGCGTCCGGGCGCAGGGCGCGGGCCTTTTCGAGATAGGTGACTGCGTCTTTGGCGGAATTGTTTTTCACCATTCCCCAGCCAATCCAGTAGTTCGCCTCCGCCTGGAGGTTATCGCTGAGGTCCTTGACGTTTTTCAGGAGCCCCTGATAGCGGATGATCATGTCCGGAATGTTGCTCTCCGCGCGGCGGAGGCGGGCGGCCTCCAACCAAGCGTAAGAGGCGAGATCCTCCGGCGTGTCCGGAGAGGCGGTCAGGCTGTCGAAGTCGGCAAGCGCCTTGGCGGGTTCCGCGCTTTCGGTGTAGGCCTTGGCCCGCTTGGCGACGGCGGAGGAAACCCGCGGATCCTGCGGGTACTTGGCGATGAACTCGCTGAGCGAGCGGATCGCGCCCTGGGCGTCCCCGGCCTCGGACAGACACCAACCGCGCTGATAGAGCAGCCCGGGGCGGTTTTTCTCACTGACGAGACTGGCGCTGATCTCGCTGTAAACCTTGGCGGCGGCGGCGGTTTCCTTGTTGGTAAACAGGGTTTCCGCCTTCATCATCATGGCGGTATGGATGCGTGAGTCCTCCGGGCGGGCCTTCCGATAGAGCTGGAGGAAGGCGTCCACTTGGTCTGGCAGGTGGCGGCCTTCGATTTGGAAAAAACACAGCAACCGGTAGTAAGCCGCTTGGAAGGCCATGTCCGTCTCGGGATTCACGAGCTTTTCAACGTCGCGGAAAAGTTGGAGCGCTTCGCTGGGCGACTTCAGCCGCATGTAGGCGCGTCCCGCGATCATGAGACGGTTCGCCTCTTTGTCACCCTGGGCCTTAATGGTGCTGCTGCGGAAAATCTCGACCACCTCGCGATAGTCTTTTTTCGCGAACGCGTTGGCCATGAGCGCGGTCTGGGCGTCGGGGCGGTAGTCGTCCATTCCGGGCGTCCGAAGAACGAGCTGAAGGTATTTGTCGGACAACTCGGTCTTGCCGAGTTTGGTGGCGGTGAGCGCCGCATGGAGCGCCGCCTCGCCGCGGATTTTGGCGGTGGTAGGGGCCGCGACGACTTCCTCGAAGAGCGCGAGGGCTTCTTCCAGCTTGCCGGATTTCACGGAAAGATGGCCGAAGGCGACTTTCGACTGCGCGGCGAACAAGCCGCCGGCGGGGTCGTCGATGACTCTTCTGAACGCGCTGATCGCCTCGCGGTCGCGGCCGAGGAGGCGGTAGCAGTTGCCGGCCAGGTAGTTGCCGCGGGCGCGTTCCTCGGGTTTCACCGCATTGGCGGCGAAGCGCTCAAACAATGGCGCGGCGAAGGCATATTCGGATTTGTTATAATGGTCCGCGGCGAGCGTGTAAGCGGCGGCGGCGGCCCATTTGCCTTTGCCGTAGCGGTTCAGCAAGGTGCTGAAACAGCGTTTCCCCTCGTCGATCCGGCCGGACTGATAGTAACTGTTGCCGAGATACCACCATGCCATTTCGGCGTTCGGGTGATTGGGGAACGATTCGAGGTATTGGGAGAAAATGTCGGCGGCGCGGCTGAAGTAGTCGAGGCGGCCGTCCTGGGTGGTGCTGGCCTGCGCGGAGTCGTAGAGGTTTTTCCCGCGGAGGAAAAAATCGTTGGACGCATCCGGCGTAAGTGCGGGATCAACGGCCTGAGCCCGAGGAATCTGGGCGACCACCGGGCTGGAGACGAGGATGAGAAGTGCGAAAGCGCGTTTCAAGGTGCGTGGAGCGTTGTCCGTTTCGGGCGGTTTGCCAAGTGAATCACTTGGTAGGTTCCGGGCGTTGGGTCGCGAAGGAAATGTTCCAAATCCCGGCTTTCTGGCACGTGTCGATGACCTCGACGATGCGTTGGTAGGCCACATTCCCGTCGCCACGGATGCGGACCGGCTGGTTCTGGAACTGTTTGGCGATGGCGGCAAGCTTGTCGAACAACTGCTGCCGGTCGACAGTCAGGCCTTCGACCTTGATGCCGCCGTCGGCAAGCACGTTGATGATGATTTCCCCGCGGACGCGTTCGGGTTCGGCCCCTTCCTGCGCGGTCGGCACGGCGACGTTGAGCTCGGTCTCGGACTTGCTGAACTGCCAGCTGATGATGAAAAAACAAAGCAACAGCAGCAGGATGTCGATCATCGGAGCCAACTGGATGGCAATCGCTGGCGGCTGGCGACTGGAGAATTTCATCCTGAGAATCGATTAGATGCCGTGAAGGTCCGGGCGCTCGCCCGCGAGCGGGGATGCGACCGGCATGGCGTAGTCCTCGCGCGGGCGCTGAACCGAATTCGCGTAGGGCTGTTGCACTGGGTGGCGCTCAAGCGGAGCCTGCAGGAGAATGACGAAGTGGGTGGCCGCCGCTTCCAGCTCCGAAATGTATTTTTGGGCGCGGCCGCGGAAAATCGAATAAAAGGCGAGCGCGGGAATGCTGATGGCAAGTCCGCCGGCGGTGGCGATGAGTGCCTTGGAGACGCCCTCGGCCAGTCCCATTTCACGGACGCCGGGGACCGCGCCGGAGGAGATTTGGAAAAATGCCTCGATCATCCCGAACACCGTGCCAAGCAGGCCGACCATGGGTGCGATGGCCCCGATGTCCGCCAGATAGGTGATCCGCGAGGTCAGCAAGCCAGCCTGGTGGGAGCCCTCGGTCTGGGCGATTTCCCGGACATTTTCGAACGATGTCCCCGGATTGGCGGTCATGAAGTCGAGGGTCTTCTGCGTGACGCGGGCCATGCACTCGTTGCGCCGGTGACTCAAGGCGCTGAGCCCGAGGTAGTCGCGCTTGCGCATCATCGACTCGACGTCGTTCATGAAACGGTCGCTGACGATCGCGTTGCGGCGGATGGTCAGCAGGAAAATCAGGATCAAGAGCACGGTGATAACCGACATCAGACCGAGCGGATACATCATGATGCCGCCCTTCGCTAGAATTTCGAGGAAGTTGGTTTCCTTGACCGCAGGAGCCGGCGATTCAGCGGCAGCGGAGACGAGGAGTGCGGACAGGAAAAACCCCGCGACTGAGAAATGGCAGCACTTCATGAAGATGGAAAAAGACTATCGATCCTGATGCCAAACGCAAGCCCCGGCAACATCATGAGGGACTACGCGGGAAATTCCGGATTCTTTCGGCACCCCCGAAGATCCTCCGGAGGCGCGGATTTCCCGACAAACCAACTCAGATCCCCGGCCTGCCCCTGTTCCCGCCGCCGGTGTTGAGGAACCGGTAGTAAACCTCGAGCATCAAAATGCAGAGGGTATTGCGGTAAATGTCATTGCCGGCCAGGCCGTGACCACCAAACCCGGGAGAAGCCCAGGAGCCGTCGGCCTGCTGATTTGAGAGAAGTTGGTCGCGGAAGAGATCGTTATAGAATTTCCAGTTCTCGCCGCCCGCCTGCATCATGGCCTGGGATTCATAATAATGGGCGTAAAGGTCGGAATCCTCGGAGCCGTAATTGAATTTGGTGTTTTCCTTGATGTATTTCACACCTTTGCGGACTTCCGAAACCGACTCTTTGCCCCACATCTGGTGACAAAGGACGCCGACACCCGTGAGGGAAAAATACTTTTTATTGCCGGCGGGAGAGTTCGGACTGTTGTAGCCGAAGCCACCGTTTTCATTTTGGCAGGAACTGAGATATTTAAGGCCCTTGGTGACAGATGAGTTGAGGCCCTTGTATTTGATGCCGGTGTGGCTGCATGCCTTGAGTGCTTGAAGCTGCCAACCGACGACCGAGGTGTCGGTGTGTCCACCGGAGGTGGCATACAGGTAGGACCAGCCACCATTTTCGTGCTGATTGTCGATGATGAACTGGCCCGCTTTTTCGGTAACCTCCATCAATCCGGGAATATCCACTTTCAACTCCTTGCAGAAGGTCGCCGCCTCACCGATGGCGTAGGTGGCGATGGCGTGCTCGTAAACCCACGGTTGGCCGGTGAAATTAAAGGATAATTTCCCTTCATTCTTCATGCCGAGATTCACCAGATAGACGATTCCCTTCATGCAGGATTCTCCGAACTCCTCGGAGACCGGGGTTTCGCAGTGGCCGAAATACGCGAGCAGGGCGAGTCCGGTCATGGCCGCTTTGTTGCCACCACCCCATGAACCATCCGAGGATTGCTTGGATTTGAGCCAACGAAGTCCTTTGGTCACGGCCTCGTCGCAGGCGGGAGTCCCGCCGTTTTCGGCGAGTCGGGCAAGCCGGTCCTCTTTAGAGCAGCGCTTGCGCATCGTTTCCGGGATCAAGCCGAACATTTTTCCGACACCGCCGCCCATGCCGACACCGCCGCCCATGCCGGCGCCTTTGCCGAATCCGGAGCCCGTGCCGGAGCCACCCAGTCCGCCGGACATGCCGCCGCCGCTGAGGGAGCTGAGAGTGGACATTTCACCGAAGCTGTCGCCCTGTTC
>JBIHZT010000445.1:0-3833 GCA_044240265.1 Luteolibacter sp.
AACGCGGCTATAGGGAAGCCATGAAATCAAGATTGTTGGGTTTTCTGCTGGTGATTGCGGCGTTGGGCTCCGCCCGGGCTTTGGCTCAGAAGCCGGTGCCACCACCTTCGGGTCCTCGGCTTCCGCTGCCGACGGTGTTCCAGGGTGAGTCGAAGTTTCAGGCGATCATCGCCAAGGCCGAGCGGGAAAACTGGCGGAATCTGCCACTCGGCGAGAGAACCATCCGGGTGGCCCGGGAAATGGTGGGCACGCCGTATGTGAATTACTCGCTGGAGGTGGATGACCGTATCGAGTCGCCGGTGGTCAATTTCAAGGGCATGGACTGCTGGACGTATTATGAGAATTCCCTGGCGCTTGCGCGGATGCTCAGGTTCAAGCCCGGTCCCTACAATCCCCAGGACATGCTGCACATGGTGGAAATCGAGCGTTATCGGGATGGCGTCTGCACGGGCAACTACTTGAGCCGGATGCATCACTTGGAAGAGGTTTTCCACGACAACCAGCGCCGTGGATATGCTTCGAACATTACTTCCCGCATTCCCGGAGCTGAAAGAATCCGCCGCGAGATCCGCGAAATGACGGTGCAGTGGAAGGCTTATCGTTATTTGAAATCGAATCCCGCACTCATCGAACCGATGGGAAAAATCGAAGCCCAGGTTTCCAATCTGCCGGTCTATCATGTCCCCCGGTCCAAAGTCCGCGGTGCGGAGAAGTATTTACAGAACGGCGACATCTGCGCGATCACGACAAGTCACCCGAGCGGCTACACCTCGCACGTCGGACTCATCGTGCGGCTGAATGACCGCGCGTATTTCACCCACGCCACCTCGGATCGCGACAAGGGCCGCATGGTGGTGATCGACAAACCGATCACCGACTACGTGAACGGTGCGTCCAAGCACGCGGGCATCATCATCTGCCGCCCTAACGATGTGCCGTCATCGCCGTTGTGGCAGAACAACGTAGCCCGGCAATAGGCCGCCGCATCAGGCTTCCACGGCGCCTTCCGACAGGCTTTCGGCGATCGCTTTGATGAACTCACCGGATTCTTTCTCTACCAGCGGGCGGGCGAGCATTTCCTCGTAAATGTTGATGTAGCGCCGTGCCACCTCCTTGTGGCTGAATTCATTCTTGCTCTCGATCATCACCCGGCGGATTTCCCGTTCGCGGATTTCCTGGGGAAGCGCGTGGAAGTCCATGGCGCGGTCGATCGCCCAGCGGAAAGCATCCGGGTTGTAATGGTCGAAGCGGAAACCGTTGCCGGTCGAGTTTTCGATATCCAGCGGGCGGATGGTATCGTAGAGACCACCGGTGGAATGCACCACCGGCAGTGAGCCATACAGCGGCGAGGTCATCTGTGGCAGTCCGCACGGTTCGAAGAGTGACGGCATCAGCATGAAATCCGAGGCCGCGTAGGCCATGCGCGATAGGCGTTCCTCGAAATCCACAATCGCCACCCGCTCCCGCAGATCGAACGCGCTGACGATTTTGTCGATCCATTGCTGGTGGGGACCGTTCGCCACGATGACCACCTGCAAGTCGCGATCCCAGTAATCGGAAACCAGGTGGTGCAGAATGTCAGTGAGAAGTTGCGGGCCTTTCTGGACGGGATCGAGGCGCGACGGCCAGAAAAACATCGGGGCGTTCACGTCTTCCTTGAGCTGGAGCTCACGCTGCAAGGCAAGTTTGTTCGCAGCCTTTCCGCTTGGGAAATCCGCCACACCGAAATTCTGGACCAAGGCATCGTCCGTCACCGGATCATAGGAAACATCGGGCGCGTTGAGAATGCCGGCGGAACACCCGGCGGCATATTTGGCGCGCAGTTCGGCCCGCACGGAATCCGGCACCACCGAGTGCCAGCCTTCCACGATTTCCCACAGGAAGCGTGGGCTCACCGTGTTGATGTAGTGCGCGGCGAAGATCCCCGATGTCAGCAAATCCACCGGCACATGCGAGCGGGCGTGGTCGTAGTTGCTGGGAGGACCGGTGAAATACAGGTTCATCCAGAACTCGGCGGCGTCGATCCCCGCCTCCTCCACTTGCGCGAGCGAGACCTGGCGGGTGTGGATGTTGTGAACGGTGAACAAGCACTTGATCCCACGGCGTCGCGCCATCGCGGGAATCAGAGCGGTCATCCAGTCATTGCAATGAATCAAATCCGGCATCACCCGCGGGACGATGTGATTGATCAACTCCCGCTGGAAAACCAACGCGATCCGCATCGATTCGTCCGAGTGGTTGCTGTAAACCTGATCCCGATAGTAAAAAATCCGGTCCTCGGCCAAGTGGATGTGAGCCTCGGGCAGAACCTCGTGGTATTTCCTCAACTCCCTTTCATGGAGGCTGAAAATATCGCCTTGGAACATCCGCCGGTAATTCGGCATCGCGACATGCACATCGGCACCCAGTTCAAACAACGCCGAGACAAGCGAGGCGGAGACATCCGCCAAGCCGCCCGCCTTCGCGGACATCCGTTGCGCCATATTCCCCATGCCCGACGGCAAGTACGTAATTTCCGGAGTGACTATGAGGATTCTGGGCTTGGCTGGCTTTGGGCTGACTGACATCGGGAGGAAAATTAAAAAGCGTTAAATCGACTAGGCTGAACGTGAGGGGATTTTTTCCGAATCGCCACCCCAAACTGCTCATTTACCGGGATTATTTTGCGCTTTCAGATTGCGTGTTCCCTTTGAGAGCCGCACTCCGGTCACGGTCCTCAATTCAACGGCACGGGTTCAGCGGGAGGTCTCTGACAAATGCCGGATGCAAAACTGCGACCACGTCTCCAGACGGTCGAACAATGGTCCGTTCAGGTCCGCAAGCGGCGTGAAACCCAGATCCAGCAGCGCATCTTCGCGTGAGGAAACCGCGTCGGACGGCAGATCCACCAAATGCACGATCCCGAGGTGCACCTGCCCCACCGGATTCGACTCGTCGTTGAGCAGCGCGATGATGCTGTGCTCGTGGCTGCCGGGCAGGTTCAACTCCTCCTCGATTTCACGGGTCACCGCCGAGTGGTAGGCTTCCGGTCCGGTGCGCCCGCCGCCCGTGTCGATCGGGTTGACGTGACCACCCACGCCCACCGAGATTTTCGCGTGCAGGCGGCTTTCTCCGCCCGCCTTGCCGCGGGTGTAGTGCAGGATCCTGTCCCCACAGCGAAAGATGCAGTAAGGGATCAATTGCTTGAAACCCGGATCCTCTTCCGCCGCCGCCCGGTCCATGAACGTGTGATTCGCCGAATCCAACAAACGTCCGACCGCAAGATCCAACCCTTCCGTCCGGATTCCCTCGAACGCCCCGATCCCATCCAACAGCGCGCGCGGCACTACTAACACTTGTTCGCCATCATACTTCGACATGCCGGCGAACATAGGCATCCTTCCCGCTTCGCCAAGCCCGTATCGGTGGGATTAGAGAGGTTAATTATACGGAATTCCTGAGCTTACGTCATCACGTGATTTCGATCGGCCGATTTTGTGGGATGATCCCATTCGTCAGCCGATCCACCCCGATCCCTGATCCCCCGCAGTCGATCTCCCCGGATCGCTGATTCTCCCCTCTACCCCCACCCCCCTGTTATGAAACACCCCCACGTCTTTTTGGCGATCATGGTCTCGATGCTTGTAATGATCGGAACCCAGGCGACCGCTCAAAATCTGCCCGCCTCCCTGAGCTTCACAGTTACGGGTTCCTTTGAAAACGGAGTTGGCGATGGATCCAACAGCATTCTCATCACCGACAACAACCTCACCGACGGTTACGCCGCAGGGATGGACTTGCAGGATGCTCCCACCACACTCAATCCAAGCGGCCCAGCCGGTTCGGCGGCCTTT
>JBIHZT010000313.1:0-5135 GCA_044240265.1 Luteolibacter sp.
TGGTGGCGGGGGTGGTTTCGATGAGCGGGCGGATGGCGCGGACTTGGGTGACGCCGGTGGCGACGGCGGCCATGGTGGCGGCCGGGGTGGCGAGGTTGTTTTGCGCGTCGTCGAGCAGCAGGTTGGCGGCGGCGAAGTCGCCGATGTTGAGGCAGGCCTGGGCGCGTTCGAGTGCGAGCTCGAGGATGACGCGCTTGAGTTGCTCGGAGTTTGAACTGTTAGGCAGGGCGGCGACCGAACTGGTGAGCGAGGCGTGGCGGGAGAGGACCGGGGCGGCGGCGGGGTCGTTGTAGAGTTTGATTTCCCACAGCGAGAGGCTGTTGCCGGTGGTGGAGGTGAGCGAACTGAGGCGGAAATAGCGGGCGCTGCGCGGTTGGAAGTAGCGGTTGGTGTCCTGGAGCAGCGGGTTGACGCCGCTGCCGACGCCGCTGCGGAAGTCCGTGGTGATGAGGTTCCAGGTGGAGTTGTCGTCCGAGCTTTCGAGCTTGTAGGAACGGCCGTGCTGGTAGGCGATGAAGTTGAGGCGGTTGACGGTTTTCGGCGCTCCGAGGTCGAGGGTGATCCAGGATTTGGTGGAGGAGGTGTCGGCGTTGGCGATCCAGCGCGTGGTGAAGTTGCTGTCGGTGGCGTTCGTTGCCGCGGAGCCTGCAAGGGTCGAACTGGCGGTGGTGCTGGCGACGGCGAGCGAGTCGCTGGCGGTGCGGATGAGCAGGGTGGGGCGATTGTTGGAGGAGGCGTCCTCGCTGCTGGCGAAATAGGTGGGCAGCCCGGCGTTCGGGGTCTGGCGGAAAATGATGAAGGTGAGGTCGGAGTTTCCGCTGGCGGCGATGAAGTCGCGCAGGGCGGTGGAAGTGAACTCGACGCGCGTGCCGCCGGAGGCGACCGCTGGCGTGAAGGTGCCGAGCGAGGTGAGCCCGGCCGGGTTCAAGCTGCCGGGCATCGTGGTGGTGGCGTTGGTGGCGGTGTTGAAGGTGAGCAGGGACTCGTTGAAGGACTCGTTCGCGTGGCCGTCGGGCAGGCCGAAGACTTCGAAGGTGAAGGGCGTGGTGCCGTCGCCCGCGTAGTTGTTGATGGTGATGAAGAGACTGGCGCTATCGACGACGGCATAGGGCGCGGCAGTTGAAAAACGCAGGTAGCCGATTCGGTCGGAGCCGCCGCTCACGGTGGCGGAGTCGCGTTTGACGAGGAATTCATCGCCGGTGCCGGCGGCGGTGGTCGGGGCGCCACGCTGGACGTAGGTGTCGTGGCTGGGCGTGAAGGATTGCTGGTCGAAGCCGGCGGCGTGGAGGCTTGCGGTAAGAAATGCGGCGAGCAGTGCGGTGAGGACGTGGCGGGTGCCAGGTTGAGTGGACGGGAGTAAATTCATGGGTTCAGATGGGTTTGGCGGAGAAGAAGATGGTGCGGGACGGAATTTCGGATGCTGTATATCACTACGGGTGAAGAGGGATACGGTGGTTAGGTAGCGCATCACCACCAGTGCCAGATGTTTTTCACTTGGGTGTTGGACTTGTAGTAACTGGTGCCACAATCCCACATGAGGGGTTCGTCATGGAAATCACGATAGAGATAGAGTGCTGCCTTGCCTAGTCGGCTGACACGGTATTTGGAAGGTTGCGCCCGATCCAGGGTGGCTTTGTTTGCGGGCTGCATCATGCCGCTTCCGTCGATGTTCACTTCTCCGCCGTACACGATCTCGGCGGGATTGGAAATATTGCTGATTTTTCCCTTCCAACTGCCGTTGTTCACATTGCCGTTGTAGGAAAAGGCGGTGGTTGCGAGTTTCGAGTTGGTGGGCTTGTACCCCGACGGAGCCTTCGCCGCCTGGGTGAAGAACGGGCTGTTGGGCCTTTTCTGGAAGTTGTAGATCGATCGCGGATTGAATCCGGAGACCGGCCCCAGGTAACGGTCCACCGCTTTGTGGAAACAAAAGCGCGGAGGGGCGCTTTCCGAGGTGTTCGTGCGGCTGATGGGTGTGGATTCGCACGGCAGCGTCATGTTGTTGTCTGCGGCGAACGAGGTCACGGCGGTAGCGATGTCGCGTAGTTTCTGGGTGTCGGCGGCCATCAACGCCTTGCCCCGGACGAGCGGAGCCATTGCGAAAATCGCCGCGGCGAGTGCGGCGATCATGGTGATGACCACGAGCAGTTCCACCAGCGTGAACGCTGGAGATGCATCTTTGGGTTTACACTTCATGGATATTCAGGGTTTGGATTCGGAGGATGTATATCAGCGGATCGAGATTCCTCTGGCTTCCGAAGTTGGAGCGGTCCTGACAAGGTCGGTGCGATGATTCCGGGTTTGTGACGGCACCGACAGATGGTTTGACCATCTACCTCATCCCGTGATCCTTTCAGGGATCGGGGCGCATGGGAAATCGAATCTTGTCCCCCAAATGGCGGACAAGAGTTTCATTCCGGGCGTTTCCATGGTGCCACACGGGTCACGGCACGGGAGCTGTGGCGACTTTCAGTCGGAGGAAGCCCTTGGCGATGAGGTCGATGGAACCGTTCAGGCGTAAGGTATGGTATTCGTAAGCTCCGCCGGGGGGCGGCCAGCCGATCGGGACGATGGCGGGTGAGACTTCGGTGACCGGCGAGAGGAAGCTGACGAGGTCGGTCGATCCGAGCGCGGTGTAGGTGAGGCAGTCATGGGTGGCGGAGTTTCCGGTGAAGGATGTGCCGGCCCGCGTGGCGAAGGTCAGGACAAGTACGTTGCCAATCCCCGGGACGCTTGCCGTCTGGCCCGCGAGGTAGCCGTCGTCCGAGGGGTCGAGAGGGTCGCCATTGAAGGCGAACTCGGAGAGATTGACCGCGCCATCGCCGTCCGGATCGGCCACGGGACTGTCATCGGCGCTGGGGTCGATGTCGGTAATTTGGGTCTGCGCCCAATTTTGAAACGGAGTGTTGGGAACATCAAGGGTGAGCTCGCCAGTGGATTCATCGAAGGTCCATGTTCTTGAGCCCTGGGGTTTGGTCCAGAGATCTCCGCCGGGATCGGGATCAAAACCGGTGACGCTGAACGTGGAGTCGAAGGATTGATCTGCGACGCGGGCAAGGGTCCAGATCATTCCGGTGTCGGTGACGACGTTGGAGGTGTCGATCTCGAACGCGCCCCTGAAGACAGCGGTTCCGTCGCCGGTGACGATGGTCGCATCGGCGGTGTTGGTGACGACGAATTTGATGCTGGATGTGGCAGCGAGGTCGAGGGTACCGGCGGCGACCGTGGTATTGGCGGTGTAAGCATGGATGCCGGAGAGGATCAGCGTTCCGTCGCCGGTTTTTTGAAAACCCGCGGTGCATGCGATGGCGGAGGAAATCTCCGCGGTTACGCCTGTGTTGGTGAAAATGACCGGAGAAGTTCCATCGAGGGTGAGGGTATCTCCATTGATCAGGTAGCCGCTGCTATTGAACGAGATGTCATTGACGGTCACGCCGCCGGAGATAGTGACGGTGCCTGCGTCGGCGGGGAAAATGGCATCGTCGTCGGTGCTGGATGTGGCGGGCCAAACCACGTTGGAGGAACCGTTCCACCAGTTTGCGGAGTTGTTTGTATTCCAGACACCGGAGCCGCCGATGCCGCCGATGCCCCAGGTGAGAGGCGCGGCTGTGGCCGCGGTGGCCAGCGCGAGCGTTAAGGCAAGATGGGAGAAAAGGCGGCGGGTCATGATGGCATCGGCTTACAGGCGTGCTTCCAATTAAGGACTCAATGCCACCGCGTCAATGGAAAGCACGCCGCGGAAAACGGGTGGGCGGAGTCCGGGAAACCCATTCCGGACCCCGCCGTGGAATTGCTTCTCCCCAGAGGCAAAATGAAAACAGGGGTTATATGTTGTTCGCTATTTGTTATCAGGCATGAAAAGCGATGGGCATATCGTCCGCCACTTTCAAATTTTCCTAATAACTGATAGTTTATAACCAATAACTCTTCTCACCTTCTCCGGCGCAGGAGGGCGAGTAGACCGATGCCGCCGAGCAATGCGGCGCGGGGTTCCGGGACCGCTGCGTAGTTGAGGTAGATGTTGTTGCTGTCGGAAGTGAGGGTGAACGCACCGGTCCACGTCGGGCTGCTGGTGAAGCCGGCGGTGATGATGTTCCAGTAAGCGGCGTTGACTCCGCTGACGCCGCCGGTGGCGGTGAGGATGGTCTACTGGCGCTTGGTTTCGCTGAAGTTCGGGACGACTCCGGTTGCGTTCGATGCGGTGAGTGAAAGCACGTCAAGCGCGTAGGCTCCGCCCCCGCCGGTAAGATCCAGCGCGCCGGTGATGCCGAGTTTATCGAAATCCGTTCCGGCGGTGGTGCCTGTGAAGTTGTTGGTTTCCCATTGGTAGGTGAAGGCACTCCACGTCTGGCCAACCGTGTAATTTTGAATGCCGGGGCTGTTGCCGGGGGCGAGCTTGTCAGTCAGCGAGTTCAAGGTGACCGAGACGCCGATACCTCCCGTTCCTGCGATGGCGCCACCGTTGTTGGTGATGGCTCCACCGGTATAGGCGACGGAGGAGTTGTAGCGGAAGGTGCCGGTGGAGGCGATGGTGACGCCGGAGGTGGAGTTGATGGAACCCGAGTCGGTGACGGCCAGGGTGCCGTTTTCGATGTTCGTCGCGCCGCCGTAGCTGTTGGTGCCGGAGAGTTCGAGCGTGTTGCCGCTGGATTTGGTCAGCGAGCCGCCGCCTCAAATGGAGTTCGCGCTGGTGCCGGCGTTTACGGTCAGCACGGAGGATGAGCCAAGGTTCACCGTGCCGCCGTTGAACGTGGTGATCGCGCTGGTCGCACCGTTCAGGTTGGCCGTGCCACCCGACATCGTGCCGATGGTGGCTACGCCACTCACCGTGGTATTGCCGTTGCTGACAGAGCTTGCGCTTAGCCTAAAAAGGAAAATGGGCGTGATTGCTGAGCGCCGATGAGCGAGGCGTGTGGTGTTTGCTCCGGGGTGGCTGCGGCGTGGTCGATTTTCATCCGCTGAGGAGCAGCGCGGCTTCGTCTGGCAGGCCGGGAAGCCACTTGCCGCCCAGCCAACGCCTGAGCAGGCGGGTCAACAGCAGCGTCCAGCGTTGGTCCACGCTCCATCGCTCCGTGATGGCGCGGATGTGATGCAACTCGTTGCTGATCCGGGTGACGGCCCGGGCAATGTGGTCGCCT
>JBIHZT010000314.1:0-5132 GCA_044240265.1 Luteolibacter sp.
GCGGCGGGCGGCCTTGGTGCGGCGATTTTCGCCGCCGTCGAGCCGCAAGACCTGGGCGATCTCCGCAACCCCACCCTCACTGCGAAGGCCGTCCCGGTGCGGGAAATGAAGGTGGTGTTGAAAAATTCGATCGACCGTGGCTACCCGCTTACCCTGCAGGAAGCGGAGATCAACCGATGGCTCGCCCGCACTCTGACGACCAAACAGGGCGGATTTCTCGAAGGAAAAGTCACTCTCGACCGCGTCTGGGTTCGCCTTGAGGAAGGCCGCGCCGAGGTCGTCATGGAACGCCGTTTCCTCGGCAGGCCCTTCACTGTCTCCATGTATCTCCAGGTGGAACGCATGGAAGGACCGCAGGGGACCTTCACCGAGATTCGCATGCAAGGCGGCCCCTACCATCCGGACTTCCCCAGACCGCCACGCGGCGGACGCTTTGGAAACCTCGTGGTGCCCCAGGGCTTCCTGATTCTCGTGATGCCGGCCTTTGAAAAACTTGCCGCGGTATTTCCCGAGGAAATCGAGCTTGGCTTGCGCGAGATGTCCCGCATCACCCTGGAAAAAGGCCACATCGTCCTCGATCCTCGCGAACCTCTCGGCCAGCAGGGCATGCCGCAGACCTTCTGATTTGAAATGACCACCCGCCCGCTGCTCTTGGGACTGCTTCTATCCGCCACGGCCCTCGCGGAGGAAATCCCACGCGCCATCCAGATCACCGAGCCGCCCGCGCCACTCAAGCTCGACGGTCAGGACCGCGTCATCAGCCGCACCAAACAATTCCGCGTGACCGGCGGCGAGCCCCAGGACCGCGCGACCATTTCCCAGCTGGCGGAAGAGGCCAAGGACGAGCTGCTCCGGCTTACCGAAGAGCGCGATGCCTGGAAAGTCCCCGTCACCATCGAGCTTCACGGGAAGTCCGGCGATCCCATGCCGCCGCGTACCGTGGCGATGAAGATCCTCGTCAGCGAGGTCGGCTATGATCTGCGGCTCGACGTCCACCTCAGCCGCGGCATCGAGCACGAGCGGTTCAAGTTCGCCACCACCTCCGCACTGATTTACGAGCGCACCCTCCGCGACCACCCGCCCAACGCGTCCGACACGCCCTATCATGTCCCGCCGTGGCTCGTCGACGGCCTGCGTGAAGCCACCGCCTGGCGGCTCGACCAGAGCGACCGCCGCCTCTACGAAGCGCTCTTCAAAACCGGCGGCTTGTTCAAAATCGACGACGTGTTCGCCATCAACGACGCCGGCTTCGAGGAAATGGACGCCGCCATGCGTGCGGCCTTCCGCGTGTCCTCCGGCGCACTTGTCATGGCCCTGCTCCAGCAACCGCAGGGCAAGGACGGCTTCCGCTCCTTCCTCACCGAGGTCGCCAGCTACGAAGGGGAAATGCCCTCGCTGCTTCGCAAACATTTCCCCGAGCTCAATCTATCCGAAACAAGCCTGGACAAGTGGTGGCGGCTCCAAATGGCCGATATCGGCGCCCGCAACCTCGCCACCGACATTCTCACCATCGCCAGGACCGAGACCGCTCTCAGCGACGCCCTGCGCCTGAATTTCCGCACCCCGGAAGGCATCACCGAGCAAAAGGACCTCACCGCCTGGCCGGAGCTCGCCGCCCTTCCAGAACCGGAGCGCGTCAAAGCCGTCCAGCCCGCCCAGGACGCGCTCGTCCGGCTCAGCTACCGCTGTTTCCCTTCCTACCGGCCCATCCTCGCCGAGTATCAGATCGTCCTCGGCTCCATTGCGAAAAACAAAACCATGGACCTCCCCGGCCAACTAACCGCCCTTGCCGGGCGCCGCGACACCATGAACGCCAAGGCCCGGCGCGCCGGCGACTACCTCGACTGGTTCGAGATCACCCGCGCCCGCGAGACCAGCGGCGCCTTCGACGACTACATGCGCCTCAAGGACCGCCTCAAGGCGAATCCCCGCCGCCGCAACGACGATCTCTCGAAATACCTCGACCGCATGGATGCCATCTTCACCCGCAAGGGTGACCCGGCCGCTCCAGCAGGTTCGCCATTGGCGCTCCCCGGCATTCCCGAGTTGCCGCAACCGTGACCGGAAGCGACGGCTTGAGGAATTCATGAAACCATTGGGCCTGAGCGAGGATCGATTCGGCAAGGACATCCACAAATTGCGAAGCTGCTTGCAGGTGCCGCATAGCCAGCGGATGAGCGTCCCAAAGGCATCCCGATCCGCATCCTCCGGCCGGAATTCCAGTCAGATCAATGCCTGAAGTGGCGGTGGCCGGTGAAGACCATCGCCATGCCCGCGGCGTCGGCGGCGGCGATGACTTCCTCGTCACGCATGGAGCCGCCTGGCTGGATGCAGGCGGTGGCTCCGGCGTCGATGGCGGATTGCAGGCCGTCGGCGAAGGGGAACATGGCGTCCGAGGCGACGATGCTGCCGGCAAGGTCAAGCCCGGCCTCCTTGGCTTTCCAAATCGCAATGCGCGAGGAGTCCACGCGGCTCATCTGGCCGGCACCGATGCCGAGCGTGCGGTCGGCGCTGGAGTAAACGATGGCATTGGACTTCACGTGCTTCACGATCCGCCAGCCGAAGCGCATCGCGCGCATTTCCTCCTGCGTCGGCGGGCGCTTGGTGACGACCTTGGATTCGAGATTTTCCAGGCCGAGCGCGGTGTGGTCGCGGTCCATGACCATGATGCCACCGGGGCAGGAGCGGATGACAGCGGACTTTTTCTCCAGCAGATAGGCGTCGTTCATTTTCATGAGACGCAGGTTTTTCTTCTTCTGGAGCAGGGCGCGCGCGTCGCTCTCGAACTCGGGGGCGATGATCACATCGGTGAAAATTTCGGAAATCACGCGGGCGAGTTCCAAGGTGAGCGGGCGGTTGCAGACGATCACGCCGCCGAACGGGGCCTGACGGTCGGTTTCAAAGGCCTTTTGCCACGCGACGCGCAGGTCCTCGTCGTCCTGGCCGACGCCGCACGGATTGGTGTGCTTGAGGATGGCCACCGTGGGGCGGACGAAATCCAGGATGAGGTCCGAGGCGGCCTCGATGTCGAGAATGTTGGTGTAGCTAAGTTCCTTACCCTGCACCTGGGTGAAAAACTTGCGGAAATCCCCGTAAAGCGCGCACTTCTGGTGCGGATTGTCGCCGTAACGGAGTTCCTGTTCGAGCGGCAGGCTGAGGGTGAAGTTGGCGCAGGTGCCGGTGCGGCATTGGCCGAGGTAGTCGGTGATGGCGGCATCGTATTGCGAGGTCCGCATGAAGACCTTCACGGCAAGCTGCTCGCGCAGTCCCTTGGTGGTGTTGCCCTTGTTTTCCTTCATTTCCTCGATCACCCGCGAGTAGTCGGCGGGATCGACGATGACGGTGACGCTGGCGTGGTTTTTCGCCGCACTGCGCAGCATCGACGGGCCACCGATGTCGATTTTTTCGATGGCTTCCTCGAGCGTGACGTCCGGCTTCGCGACGGTTTCCTCGAAGGGATAAAGGTTCACCACAACCAGGTCGATGGTCGGAATGTCGTTGGCCTTGGCCTGGGCGATGTGCTGCGGGTCGTCGCGGCGCTGGAGCAGTCCGCCGTGGACTTTCGGGTGGAGGGTTTTCAGGCGGCCGTCGAAAAGTTCCGGCGCGCCGGTGAATTCCGAGACGTCGATGACAGGTAATCCGGCTTCACGCAGGGCGGTGGAGGTTCCTCCGGTGGAGAGCAATTCCACGCCCATGTCGTGGAGTTCCTTGGCGAATTCGGCCAAGCCGGTTTTATCGGAGACAGACAGGAGGGCGCGGGTGATTGGCATAAAAAAGTCTTTCGCGGAGGTGAAGCCGTCCCGGTGCGGAACAGCGGGAGTCCCGTAAACAACCCGTCGCCCCCGGGCAAGCGGAATGACCGTCGCGGCGGAATGACCGCTTCATTTATGGTGTCAGATAAATTAACAAGAATTTGCTTGTCTTCAGGATTGGCGTCGGCAGGATGAACTGATGCGAAAGGCGCGATGGTTGGCAGGCTGGCAATATTCGACTTCGAAACCCGTAATCTATCACTGCATTTCGCGAGTGGTGGACCGGCGGTTCGTGTTTGCGGAGCGGGAATGCGAGAAGTTCCGGACGTTCATGCGGATGTATGAGAATTTCTCGGGCTGCCGGGTTTTGTCTTACTGCGTGATGTCCAACCACTTCCACCTTCTGCTGGAAGTGCCGCCGCTGGCGGAGGGTGGACTTTCCGACGATTTGCTGCTGCAGCGACTTTCCGCGCTTTATTCCGAGGCGTTTGTAGCGGGTGTGGCGGCGGAGTTGGCGGAAGCCAGAAAATCAGGCAGCGAGGATGATGTAGGGGAGTCCCGCGTGGCTGAAATTCACGCCCGTTTCACCTACCGGATGCATGATTTGAGCGAATTCATGAAGGGATTGTTGATTCGTTTCACGCGTTGGTTCAACCGCACCCACGCCCGCACTGGGACCTTGTGGGAGGAGCGTTTCAAGAGCGTGATCGTGGAAAGCGGCGTGGCTGCACGGACGATGGCGGCTTACATCGACCTCAATCCGGTGCGGGCGGGCATGGTGACGGATCCGGCGGACCATCGCTGGAGCAGTTATGGAGAAGCGTTGGGCGGGGGGGCGAAGGGTAACGGGAAAAAAGCGCGTGAAGGCTTGGTACGGGCGTATTTTTGTGATCAGGGGGTGGGTTTTGAGGTGGCGAAATGGCCGGAAGTCGCGCGTTTGTACCGGCGGCTGATGGGGCTCACTCTGGGTAGAAAGCCGGCAACAGCGGAAGTCTCGCAAGCCGCAAAAGGGCTTGGGCAGATCACGAAAAACACGGCGGAGCTGCTGGAAAACAACAACAACGAAACCGGACTGAAGGATCTCGGAATGGTGAAGATGCTGCGATGCCGGGTGAGGTATTTCACGGATGGAGGTGTAATCGGCAGCAAGGAGTTTGTGAACGAGGCGTTTTCCAATGCCCGGGAGCGGTTCGGCGCGAAGCGTAAGGATGGAGCCCGGGCGATGAAAGGCAGCGGAAGCGGAGCGAAAGGACTGTTGTGGAGCGCGAGGGATCTGCAGGTTGGGATTTAAAGCGCAAAAAGTCGTCGAGCCACCACCGATTTGATCGGCTCAACACGGCTCGGCGAACAAGCATCGGGTGATAAAAGCTGGTTAATCGC
>JBIHZT010000316.1:0-5122 GCA_044240265.1 Luteolibacter sp.
GGAGTCGAGGACGACCATGTCGCCGGGCTTGGCGAGGCGGATTTTGCCTCCAGGCGTCTCCGGATCCGCGTAGCCGACGAAGAACAGGCCGTGCTTGGCGTTTTCCAGAACTCCCTGGCGGGCGAAGTTGTTCGAGACGGTTTTCTCCGACATCATGCCGCTGGACAGCGCGTAGATGCAGCCCGGGTGGAAAGGGATGGGGCCCTTGCGCTTCTTGCTGCCGGACTCCAGCTCCATGTCCTTGAGGAACCGGAAATTCGGCAAATGGCGGCGCGAGTGGGCGCTGAACCGGTCGTAAACCTGGGTCATTTTCGTGCTAAGTCCGCCGATGTAGATCGGGGTGCGCTTCGGAATCAGCCCCTCTTTTTTAAAGCGGTGGAGCATCCCGAGCACTTCCTGGGTCTTGCCCATCGCAAAAACCGGGATCAACACCGAGCCTTTGCGCTCGATGACCCCCTTGATGGCGGCGGCGAACTCGTCCTCCTCGGTCGGGCGGTCATATTTCGGATCGCGCGCCTGCTCGCCGCGGGTCGTTTCCACGATCAACGCGTCCACGGTCGTTTCCGGGAAGCTCGCGCCTTTTTGCAGCGTGCTGTGCTCGAAATTAACGTCGCCGGTGTAGAAGACCTTCTTGCCGTCCGCCTCGATCAACACGCCTACCGAGCCGAGGATGTGTCCTGCGTCATGGAAAGTCCCGCGGATGGTGCCGGCCGGGTCCAGGTCGAAGGGGCGCTCGACGTGACGGGTTTCGAACTCATTTTCAATATCATCCAACTCGCGGTGCTCGAACAGCGGATACTCGGCGATGCCGTGCTCGATTCGTTTCGACTGCATGACGTTCACCGAGTTGTGAAGCATCGCGCTGGCGAGCTCGGCCGTTTCCGGGGAAAGGAACACTTTCGCCTGCGATTGGTTCTGAAGGAAAACCGGCAGGGTTCCCACGTGGTCGAGGTGGGAGTGGGTGATTATGATCGAGTCCGCGGTGCCGGGTTCGAGGAACTCGTAATGAGGCACCGCCTCCAAGCCCTCGTGTTTCGGGTGCATTCCCGCGTCCAGCACGACCTTGGCGGTATTGGTTTTGAGAAGGTAGGAATTCGCGCCGATACCGGCGTGGCGACAGAGACTTTTAAATATCATGGGGAAAGCAGGAGACAGACGGCGGCCGGACCATGGGGGCGGATAGGGGATCTGTCAACCCACCCCGGTGACACGGACATTCCCGCGCATCGCGCCACTCCCGTGGCCAGCCTATTCCTTGACACCCGCCGACCGGGAAAACACGCTTCAGGCTATGGCATCTGAATTCTCTTATTTCGCCGGCCTCGACATCGGCGGCACCACGGTGAAAGCCGTTCTCGTCAATCACCTCGCCGAGCAGGTCGGCCCGCTCACGGAAGTCCGGAGCCACGTCAAAGACGGCTACGAAGCGACCTTCCGCCAGCTCGACCTCGCGCTCGACCAACTCGCCGCCGGAGCCGGAATCGAAAAGAGCGCCATCGCCGGCATCGGCCTGGACGTGCCCGCCCCTAGCAGCGACGGCGTCATCTGGGGCAAGGCGAATCTCGGCGACGACTGGGTGGGCACCGACATCCGCGGAAAACTCGCCGCCCGCACCGGCATCCCCGTTTTCATGACCAACGACGGAAACGCCGCCGCCCTCGGCGAGTATGCGCTGCGCCACAAACACCTCGGCAGCCTTCTACTCGTCGCCCCCGGCACCGGCCTTGGCGCGGGCCTGGTCCTGCCCGGCGGCCGCAGCTACGAGGGGGCCAACGGCCTCGCCCTGGAAACCGGCCACATCAGCGTGCCCTTCCGCGAGGACGACGGCTCGCTGCCCCCCTGCTCCTGCGGCCTCACCGGCTGCGCCGAAGCGTGGGTCTCGCTGATGGCCCTGCGCCGCCGCCTGCGCCTGGAACTCGCCAAGCCGGAGTGGTCCAACCACCCGCTCAACGAGGGCGACGCACCCATCGAGGAGAAGGCCTTCAAGCTCCGCAACTTCGCGGAAGCAGGTGACCCGCTCGCCGTGCAAATTTTCAAACAACAGGGATTCATCCTCGGCTATGCAATCGCCGACATGGTGCGCACGCTCGACCCCGGCCTCGTCGTCATCGGCGGCGGCCTGGCGGAAACCTCGTTCCGCGACCAATACATGGAATGGATCCAGGAAGGCTTCGCCGACCGCGCGTGGCCGGTCTATCGGTTCAGCCCGCTGAACCCGCAAATCACCACCACCGATTTCGAATGGGCCATCGGCGGCGACGCGGCAGCCGCCATCGGCATGGCCTACACGGCGCACGAGCTGTTCGGCGGGAATTGAGACGCAAGAGTCCAGAGTCCAGAGAAGAGGCAAATTCTTGCTTCTGGATTCTTGACTCTAACTTCTCGTCTTCCACGCATGGGCGAAGAACGCGGCGGCGAAGAGGAACATGAAGAATGAGAAGAACTGCCCCTTGGTCAGAAAGCCCACCAGCGCGGCGTCCGGCTCGCGGAAGTGCTCGCCGATGATCCGGAAAACCGCGTAGAGCGCGAAGAACAAGCCGGTGATCAGACCGGCCGGCGCCTTGGGGAAACGGACGCGCACCACCCACAGGATCACGAACAGTAGCAGCCCCTCCAGCAAACCTTCATAAACCTGCGACGGGTGACGGGCTGGCAGAAATTCCCCGAGCGTTTCCGACAGTTTCGGATTTGTCCGGGCTGCGGCGATCAGGGTGTCGAGCGAAGTCGCGTCCGCCAGAGCCGGATCCACCCGGATGCACGCCTGCCAGGCCATGGCTTGGGTTTCCTCGGATTCCTGCGCGAGAGACAAAGGGAATTTCACCGCCCACGGGACTCCGGTTGCGATCCGGCCGTAGAGCTCGCCATTGATGAAATTCGCAACCCTGCCGAAGAACAAGCCCAGCGGACCGACCACGCTCAGTCCGTCCGCCAGCTTCGCCCACGAGACGTTCTGCTTCTTCGCGTAAATCCAGGTGAAGATCGCCAGCCCGAGGATGCCGCCGTGACTGGCCATGCCGCCCTCCCACACGCGGAGCACCAGCAGCGGATCCTTGGCGAGCTCGCCCCACCCCACCTTCGGCAAGTGGTATAAAAAAATATATCCCAACCGCCCGCCGAGGAACACCCCGAACAGGGCGCATCCCGCGATGAAATCCCCCACCTTCTCTGGTGCCATCACCCACAGCCCCCGCCGCGCGAGATTCCGCAGCAACAGGAAACCCGCCAGAAATCCCGCCAGATAAGCCAGCCCATACCACCTCAGCGCCAGCCCCCCGGAGATCGGCAGCGCGATGGGATTCAAATCATGCACATAAGTCGCAAACACAGGCGCAGTCCATACGATCCCCATGCAGCACGCAAGCGGGGATGAATTTCCCCGTTCTTCAGGATAGGAATTTGAAAATCCCCTCCTAAACTTTCACCATGCCGAGCAAGAAGGAACTCCTCGACCTGCAATTCATCGATGCACGCCACAAGCTCATCGACCTCGCCGCGTTTCTCGACCGGATCGACCGCCACGAGGGCGATGACGACTACCGCTTCACCGCCTTGAAAAACGCGCTGCCCATCCTGCTCGCGGACCGCCCGGACCGCGCCCGCGCCGTGCTGGAATCGTTCTCGGATCACAGCACTGAAATTTCCGAGAGCGCGCCGTTCCAAGGAGCCTTCGGCGCGGCGCTTCCTGAAAGAGCGTTGAGGGTTGAAAGTTGAGGGTTGAGAGGCGGAAAACGAATGAACGCCTCTTCCTCTTTCTCTCAACTCTCAACCATCAACTCTCAACTTTTCACCATCAATGAAATACATCGAGCCACACGGCCACATGGTCAGCCGGACTACCGACGACTACGAAAAACTCGCGCTGTCCGGCTGCGAGGCGATTTGCGAACCCGCGTTCTGGGCCGGCTTCGACCGCTCGTCGGCGGACGGCTTTTACGACTACTTCCGCCAGCTCACCGAGTATGAACCCAAGCGCGCGGCGAAATACGGCATCAAGCATTACTCCTGGCTCTGCATCAATCCGAAGGAAGCCGACGACCCGGGATTCGCCCGCGAGGTGATGAGCCTCATCCCGCAGTTCCTCGATTGCCCGACGGTGCTCGGCATCGGCGAAATCGGGCTGAACAAAAACACCCGCAACGAGTTGGAGATCTTCGAGGCCCACGTCCAGCTCGCGCTCGATAGAGACCTGCCGATCCTGATCCACACGCCGCATCTGGAAGACAAGCTCAAGGGGACCCGGCTGATCCTCGACTCGCTCGCCTCGTTTTCCAAACTCGACCGCGGGAAAGTCATCATCGACCACGTCGAGGAGCACACCATTTCCCACGTGCTCGACGCCGGCTACTGGGCGGGCATGACGCTCTATCCGGAAAGCAAGTGCTCGCCTAACCGCGCCATCGACATGCTGGAAATCTACGGCACCGAGCGGCTGTGGATGAACTCCGCCTGCGACTGGGGCCACTCGGATCCGCTCGCCGTGCCGAAGTGCGCGCTGGAAATGAAACGCCGCAAGCACACCGCCGAGCAGATCGGGAAGATCGTGTATCAGAATCCGCGCCGGTTTCTCAGCCAGTCGCCGAAGTTTGTCTAGCGCGTGACCATGCACCGGCGGGTGGATTTGGAATGAGGAGTCCCCAGGCTTGCCAGCCTCTTCCGGGCCCATCAGATTTCCGCCATGGACTCCCAAAACCCGCCCAAGCCGCCGACCATTCTTGTGTTCTGGATCATCTGGTTCGCGATCCTGCAGGGGCTGGTAGTGATCCAGTTTTTCGTGGGCGGAGGGATTCCGAAAGGCGCGGATCAAGGGAATCCGCCGGGGTGGGTGCTGGCGGCGGCGGGTGGACTGGCGCTGGCGGCGTTGGCGATCCGCTTCACGGTGATTCCGAAAATCCAACCGGTGCCCAGGAAGCTGCCGTTGATGATCATCGGGCTGGCGCTGTCCGAGGCGATTGGCTTTTTGGGGATGTTCCTGGTGGGAAAGGAATTCCCGACCACCCGGCTGAGCTTGTTGGTGCTGGCGATCGCCTGCATCGTCAGCCTGGCACCGGTGTATGCGAAAGAACGCGCTGAAAACGGGCGGTTTTAACGGAAGCGCGTCCGGCGGTGCCTGTTCCCGTCCGGC
>JBIHZT010000317.1:0-5117 GCA_044240265.1 Luteolibacter sp.
TCGCACGCAGGGAATCACAAATCCTGTCCCACCCGTCGTTGCCCGCCGGGGCTTCCTCAAGACCGCCAATGATCTCCAGTGCATCCACTTCCTCTTGTTCCATTATTGATCCGTCTTTTAAAAATTATTGATGCCGTCTGGGACGCACTCCGATGAGTGGCGCGTCGCGGCGAGAGACAGAAGTTGAGTGGGCGCAAGCGATCCGTGAAAAGTTTTTTGCACGCGCCTAACAATCAGTCCCGGCGAGCCGTATTCCACAAGGGTTCCACAGTTCGTTTTTTTTAAAACTTGACCGTCAATTTGTTTCATTTTTCCGAAGTATCAACGGCGGATATCGTCGTCATTTTCCCTATATGATTGAAATTGAATCACTCGCATTGTGACAATTTCGTTGGAATTGAAATCGAGGCGCGCAATCCCGGAACGGATCAATTTGCTCCGGGAGCGTCGATTGATTCTTCCGCTCGCTCCCTCCGCCCTGCCCACCCGATGGCGCGATCACCCCGACTCTTGCAGCGGATCAGCAGCGGTCCAAGTGACGTGGCCTCGCCGGAGTGTCGCAGCGAACTTCGCCCGCGTGATCACTCCCAGTTCCGGTCTTGCGCGACCGCCCGGCGACCTTTAAACGTCCGCCCGCATGGCCACGATCAACTCCAATTTCCTCAAACTCAAAGCCGGTTACCTGTTCCCCGAAATCGCCCGCCGGGTGCGCGTTTACACCGAACAAAATCCCGATAAAGCCGCCCGCATCATCCGTTGCGGTATCGGCGACGTGACCGAGCCGCTGCCCGCCGCCGTGGTCAAGGCGATGCACGATGGCGTGGATGAAATGGCCAGCCGCGAGACTTTCAAGGGCTACGGTCCGGAGCAGGGATATGAATTCCTCCGTCAGGCGATCGTGGACAACCAGTTCGCCGATCTCGGCATCTCCGCCGACGAGGTTTTCATCTCGGACGGCTCCAAGTGCGATACCGGCAACATCCTCGACATCTTCGGAAAAGGCAACGTCATCGCCATCACCGATCCCGTCTATCCGGTTTATGTCGATACCAATGTGATGGCTGGCAACACCGGCGACGCCGATGAAAAAGGGGCCTATGCCGGCCTGCTCTATCTGCCCTGCAACGCCGCGAACAAATTCGTCGCCGACGTGCCTAAAGAGCACGCCGATCTCATCTACCTGTGCTTTCCGAACAACCCGACCGGAGCCGTAGCTACCCGCGCGCAGCTCGAAGCCTGGGTGAAATACGCGAAGCAAAACGACGCCATCATTCTGTTCGACGCCGCCTACGAGGCCTTCATCCAGGACCCGGAAATCCCGCGCTCCATCTTCGAAATCGAAGGCGCGCGCGATTGCGCCATCGAGTTCCGCAGCTTTTCGAAAAACGGCGGCTTCACCGGCGTCCGCTGCGCCTACATCGTCATCCCGAAAACCGTCACCGGCAAGTCCGACACCGGCGAGCGCATCCTGCTCCATCAACTTTGGTCGCGCCGCCACAGCACCAAGTTCAACGGTGCCAGCTATCCGGTCCAAAAAGCCGCCGCCGCCGTGTTTTCCTCTGAAGGAAAACAACAGGTCAGCGCCCTCATCGAGCACTACATGGGCAATGCTGAACTTCTTCGTGAAGCCGCCGCTGCCGCCGGGCTCCCCGTTTTCGGCGGAGAAAACGCGCCTTATGTCTGGGTTGGCTGCCCCGCCGGTTTAACGTCGTGGGACATGTTCGACAAAATGCTCGGCGAGGCCCAGGTCGTCATCACCCCCGGCTCCGGCTTCGGCTCGGCGGGCGAGGGCTATTTCCGCATCTCCGCCTTCAACTCGCGGGCGAACGTCGAGGAGGTTTGCCGCCGCTTGAAAGCGCTGGTGGCGTGATTTTATTGAAGGCCAGAGTCGCGAGTTCACTCTCGGGAAATTTGGCCAAGGAGCTGGGTTGCAAACAGAAGATCTGGATTTCACAAAATGGAGGATGCTTGCTGATTTATAAGACGTGGTGTGACGACGCTGCCTATCATGACGCGGTGGCGCTCGTGTTGGCCACTCAGAACGGGAAACCATGGTCCGTGAAGTATCTGAAGCTTCCGGAATTCACCGGCTACCCGGGAGTCAACGACCACGGCCCGACACCTACAGGCTTTGCCGGAGATGATCTGCTATTTAAAACCCTGGCGTCTGACAAAATCTGTAAAAAGAACCTCGGCGGACTCGAAGAGACCGGGCCTCCCGTTCCGTTCACGATTGGTTGATGGGCTGCACCTCCTTCGGCGCGGACCGCGAGTCTGGAAGCTCGCGGTCCGACGGATCATCGCTTGAATTCAGTCGGGCGAAGGTGGGGGTTCTCTTCATGAAATTTTCCATCTTGGTCTTCTTAAATAAAAGGAGACTCATTTTATTAAAAAGCTCTTGAGATGTTTTCCAAGACGGCTATTTACGGACCATGTCACGTGCGCGATGGATTGCCCCATGGAAGGATTCGGTGGTGAAGCCGGCATTTTACCACTGCATCTCGCGGGTGGTGGACCGGAAGCTGGTGTTCGGGGCGGACGAGAAGGAGAAGTTTCGCACGTTCATGCGCATGCAGGAAAACTTCACGGGCTGCCGGGTGGCTTCTTACTGCCTGATGAGCAATCACATCCATCTCCTCATCGAGGTGCCCCCGATGCCGGCGGGCGGGCTTTCCGACACCGATCTGCTACGGCGCCTGCGGGCGATTTATGGAGAAGCCTACGTGATGGCGGTGGCAAAGGAGCTCGCTGAAGCACGCCAGCAGGTGGGCGAAGGACTGGCTCAAGAGGCTGTGGTGGTGGCGCGGATTCACGAACGCTTCACTTACCGGATGCACGACTTGAGCGAATTCATGAAAACCTTGATCCAGCGTTTCACCCAATGGTTCAACCGGACCCATCAACGCACCGGAAACCTTTGGGAAGATGCGTTCAAAAGCCTGATTGTCGAGGATGGCGCGGCCGCGAGGACCATTTCCGCATACATCGACCTCAATCCGGTTAGGGCGGGCATCGTGACGGACCCGGCGGACTACCGCTGGAGCAGCTACGGTGAAGCCATCGGTGGCGGGCCGAGGGGAAGCGGCAAAAAGGCCCGCGCCGGCCTCGTCCGGGCGCTTCGAGCACACCAGGGCGTGGCTGCGGATTCCGCATTTTGGGCTGACGACGTGTCGCACGAATACCGCAGAATTCTGATGGCGGGAGCACCGGAGAAACTCGAAACGCGAGTTGCCGCAGACGGTTCCACCGAGGTGAAACGAACGCGCAAAGGGATGAATGCCGCAGAGACAGAGCGGGAGAACGCGCGGGCAGGGGAAATGTCACTTGGGAAAATGCTGCGCTGTCGGATCCGGTATTTCACGGACGGAGCGGTGATCGGCAGCAGAAGTTTCGTCAATGCAGCCTTCGCAGAGGCTCGCGAGCGGTTCGGCCCAAAGCGGAAGGATGGTGCCCGCAAGCTACGGGGAAATGCAGCGGCGGCTGCCGGAGTGTTGTGGGGGATCAGGGATTTAAGAAAGGGTGTTTGAAACCAAGGCCGCACCGAATAACGCCGGATGATGGTCCCTGGCGTCATCATGCTACTCAGTCGCGGTTGCGATTCAATTCGCCCACATTCGGGCAAGCCGTCAAAACGTCCTTTTGAAAAGAGACTTCACGCTCTTTTTTCGGAACAGCAGGGTGCCGCTGCAGATCCCGATTCCCAGGGTAAATAACAGCGAAGCCGTCAGTACGAAGTAATGCGCGGTTTCCGGCAGCAGGAGCGGATCCTTGGTCAAACGGTCCAGGTCGGTGATCCGGATGCAGCCCAGCATCGCCCGATATGCATACAGCCCTGGAATCATGGTGATGCAGGCGGGCATGGTGAAAACCACCGGCGGGACATGAACCCGGTGGGCGCAAACGATGCCGGTTAGGCCGATGAACACCGCCCCGGCGAGTGTGGCGAACACCAGCCCGATCTCGTTCTGCAGGAGCACAAAGCGAATGCAGTGGCCCAGTCCGCCTAACACGCCTGCCATATATAGCACCCGCCGCGGAGTGTTGAAGAGAATCGCGAAACCGGCGGCCACGACGAACGCGAAGGCCATGTCCCGAATGATCAAAAGGAGGAAGTTCATTAGGAGTGGAAATGATGGACACCCAGTAACATGATTGCCAACGACATCCCCACCGCGATGCAGAGCAGGATCAACCCGCCGAAGACGCCACGGGCGATGGCGGTGGGAATATAGCCCTCGATCAAATCGATGACGCAATTGATCAACGGCACGCCGGGCACCAGATAGAGCACGGCGGTCGCCAGGGCCTTCTCCGGCGATTGCCCGAGATGATAGATCGCGTCACATCCCGCGATCAGCGTCGTGATGATGGAGGCCACGATGAATGAAATCAGCGGATTGTAGCGCCGTTTCACCACCTCCTGCCGGGCGAACAACCCGCAGACCGCCGCGATGAAGGCGATGCCGCCGTCCACCCTGTCGCCTCCCGCCAACAGGCAAAGACAAGCGCAGGCGGAACCGGCCCCCAACAGAATCGACCACCTCGGATGATGGGGGATCTCCTTGATCTCCGCCACCTTTCTCTCGACCTCGTCGATCGTCAGATTTTCCTCCAGCACCCGCCAGGTCAGCAGGCTGATTTCAGTGACGATGCCGAAGTGAACCCCGGGTAGCGCGCAGCGCCGGAAGCGCCCGATCCGCTGGTCCGGGTGTTCGAGATTCCTGATCGTCACATTCAGCCCGGTGAACGACATGAACAGGTCTACGTGATAGCCCCATTGGTTTGCGACCCGCTCGACATTCCGGTTGACCCTGCCGCAATGAGCCCCCGAAACGAGCAGGATCGCCCCGATGTCCAAGAGTAAATCCGCTACCCGGCAGGCGGACGCGGGACCTTCATCCAGTATTTCCACTTCACTCAACATCACGATTCACGCGTCACCCCTTCAGGAGGATCCAGCCGATACGACAAAAACCGCTGGCAAAGGAAGGCCTTGCCGCCGGTTGACTCACGCCGGCAAACTAGTGAGTCCGGCGGAATCCTGCAACGCATTCCCGGTGGTAAAATCCGCAAATTTCGAAATCCAGGCACAAGACCGCCATTCGAAACACTTGTCG
>JBIHZT010000012.1:0-16621 GCA_044240265.1 Luteolibacter sp.
TGTAGCGGTTGAAATCGATTTCCCCCGCCTGATCCGCCAGCATCTCGATAGCCGCCTTGTGGTTCAGGATCATTTGCGTCTCTTGCGTTCCTTTGCCCTCGGCGTCTTCACCGCGCTCAAGCAGGCGCTGTGTTTCCAACAGCGAGTAGGTATTGCCTTCCAGCCTGCTGGAGTTCCATGAAAGATCAATGAGCAAGCGGTCCATCACCTGCCGCAGATAGGTTCCTGCGGGAAGTGCGCTTAATCCCACTTGGCCGAGGTCTTCGAGCTCCTTTCGCAAATTTTCCGGAAGGTAGAAGGTTTTGTTCGGCTGATAAGTATCGAGGAAGGCCCCCTGATAGCCCACCGGTGTTCGTTGGGATACGGGAAGCTGGATGGTGCGTCGGATTTCCAACGCCGCGGGTGATAGCCAATCAAACCGGGTCTTGTAGGCCGTTGGTTCTTCCCGGAGTATGGATGTCATCGGAAACCGGTCTTGTTCCGGGACAAGATAGCGTCGGGCGCGGCCTCGCCCTTTGGGTTCAAGGCGTTTTTCAGAGACCATCTGATCGAGTCTCCTTTGCAGGGTCCGCTTGGGGAATCCGACTTCGGGATTCTCAAGCAGTTCCTTTACGGACGCTCCGAACGCCCGCGCCGCGATGATGCGGTGCAGGTTTTCGAACTCTTGGTCTGGAATTTGAAGTGGCATGATTTCTGGGTGAAGTGGCGCGATTCTGTCTAATCGCGCCACTTCGCCCGGCTTTTGTGGCATGATTTCCACAATCGTGCCAGTATAATCATCAATTTTGCGAAATCGTGCCATTTTCTGCGCTTAGTTTCAGTCAGAGTTCGGCCGACTGGTGCACCAGCACGGCTGGTAGGCACTTTAGGACTTGCCGCCATCCAACAGCAGGGCGAATCTCAAATCTAGATTTGAAAATCGACATGAGCACCGGCCCAGAACAACCCGACGAGAAGAAACTGCGTAAGACCTTGGAGAGCGACCCTCGCGACTGGGAAAGTCGCAAACAACTGGCCCATCTTCTGTACGATCGGGGATCTTTCCTTGAGGCTGCGAATGTCGTTTGGGAGGTCGATGAAATTCCAAGCATCGACGTCGAGTTGGCCTTCGCCGCGCGGATTCTTGCCAAGGCCAGCCCCAGAAAGGCGATCCGCCTGCTCACCGCGCTCCTCGAGCACAACCGGGGCAAGGCGGTGCAAAATCTCGGCCTTGCCAACGCGCTGCTCCACCACGGCATGGTGCTGCAGGCCGCGCGCTTTTACGGCGCTGCCCTGGAGGCGGATCCCTCGCTCGGGAATCCGGATCTCGAGCATTTCATGCTTTGGACCGATGACGAGGAAGCGCTGTGGGGCGACTTCAGCAATCGACGCCCGATTCTGGGTGAGCTGCCATGGATGAAGCGTGACCCCCAGGAGGCGATGAAATTGACGAGCCGGATCAGCCGTCACACCACCCCGGTGAAGCTACCGAGTCTCAAGCCCGCCGCAGGCGAGGAGTTGACCAACGAGCTTTATCTCCAGAAGCCGGAGAAGGGCGCGGAGCCTAGCCCGCCGCCGGCGGTGACGATCCCGCTTGACCGGGTGGATCCAAAGTATCGACTTTTCGATGAGGAACTCGGCGCACCGAGCGGACCGGAACTGCCGGGACTGGAAGTCCCCGTTGTGAAGAAGGAACTGGCCAAGCCCGACTTTTCCGCCGCCGGGGCGACGATCAAACCACCTGCTCCGTCAGTGAGGATGGCGCCACCCCCGACGATCCCGCTTCCGGCGGCCCGTCCGAAGCCAACCCTACCGCCGTTGAAAAAGCCAGACGCGTCGAAGTGAGGAGTGGAGGACGCATCGCATCACGAAAAATTCATCGCATCCATGTCGAAGACGACGGTGACGTCCTCGGGCAGCGGGGTTTTTGCCAGGACCTGTTGGACGTGGCGGGTGAGCGGGCGGGCGCGATGGGATCGCAGGGTGATTTGAAATCGGAACTGCCCGTGTGAGCGGATGAGCGGCGAGGGCAGGACCTCGCCGAGGGTGATGCCGTTAGGGAGGTTTTCCGCAAGGCGAAGGTGGAGGGTTTGCAGGGTGAACTCGGCGCGGCGCTCGTGGGTGGAGCGGCTTGTTAGCACGGCGCAATGGGCGTAAGGCGGGAAGGAGAACTCGCGGCGGAACTCCATTTCCTGCTCGGAAAAGCCGTCGAAATCGTGCTTGCGCGCATACTGGATGGACGGCGAGTGCGGGGTGAAGGTCTGCACGATGACCTCGCCCGCGAGATCGCCGCGCCCGGCGCGGCCGGCGACCTGGGTGATGAGCTGGAAGGTGCGCTCGCCGGCGCGGAAGTCCGGGACGTGGAGGCCGAGATCGGCGTTGAGGATGCCGACGAGGGTGACGTTGGGGAAATGCAGGCCCTTGGCGATCATTTGCGTGCCGATCAGGATGTCGATCTTGTGCGCCTTGAACGCGGCGAGCGTGTCGCGCAGCGCGTTTTTCCGGCGCATGGCGTCGGCGTCGATGCGGGCGAATTTCGCTTTCGGGAAAACCTTGGCGAGCACCTCCTCGACCTTCTGCGTGCCGTAGCCTTGGAGGAGGATGTTAGGATCGCGGCATTCGGGGCACTTGCGCGGGACGATGGATTGATAGCCGCAGACGTGGCAGACGAGCCGCTCGTCGGTGCGGTGATAGGTGAGCGCCACGGCGCAATGCGGGCACTGGCAGACGTGGCCGCAGGCGGTGCACTGGAGCGAGCGGGCGAAGCCGCGGCGGTTGAGGAAGAGGATGGATTGCTCGCCTTTTTCCAACCGCTGCTCGAGCGCGGTGCGGAGCTTGTCGGAGAGAATGGCCGGGCCGCCCTTGTGTTTGGTCTGCTCCAGGCGCATGTCCACCACGCGGACGAGCGGCATGGAGGCGCCGTCGGCACGCTCGTTGAGGCGGAGCAATTCGTATTTGCCGGTGAGCGTGTTGTTCCAGGATTCCAGCGACGGCGTGGCGGAGCCTAACACGATGGCACACGGCTCGAAGGCGGCGCGCAACACGGCGACGTCGCGGCCTTGGTAGCGCGGGACGTTTTCCTGCTTGTAGGTGTTTTCGTGCTCCTCATCGACGAGGATGAGCCCGAGATCCGGCAGCGGCGCGAAGACGGCGGAGCGCGCGCCGATGACGATGCGCGCGGTGCCCTTGCGGATGCGGTGCCATTCGTCGAAGCGCTCGCCCTGCGAGAGATTCGAATGCAGCACAGCCACCTGGTCCTGCATCGAGGCGAAGCGGGATTTGAAACGACGGACGGTCTGAGGAGTTAGAGAAATTTCCGGGACGAGAATGAGCACGGTCTTTCCGAGGTCGAGCGCGCGTTGTGCGGCTTGGAGGTAAACCTCGGTTTTGCCGGAGCCGGTAACGCCAAGCAGGAGGATGGGCTTGTGTTTCTCTGGATCAGCGACGGCGGCGAGCACCACATCGAGCGCGGCGGACTGACCGGGGTTGAGGTCGAGCGGCTTGGATTCGAGGATTTCCTCAATATTGTCGGCATCCGGATCGCGGCGGACTTCCTCGGCCACGAGGCGCAGCAGACCGGCTTTTTCCATGGACTTGAGCGCGGCGGCATTGCCATCGCCGAGGTCGGCGACCGGCAGGCGCATTTCCGGGGCATGAGCGAGTAGGGAAAGGATGGTGAATTGGCGCGGCGCGCGTTTTTCCAATTTCACCAGCACAGCGGAATCCGGCGCGGTGTCGAGCACGGCGACACGGCGCGTTTTCGCGGAATTTTCCTCGGAGCGCACGCCCTCGGGCAGCACTGAGCGAATGACGGATTCGATGCTGGAACCATAATAATGGGCGATCCAGTCGGCAGTGCGGAGAAGGACCGGCGTGATTAGCGGCTCGGGATCGATCAGCGATTCCAGCTCGCGCAGCGCGAAATCCGCCTGCTCGGGCTCGCCGGTGGAAAGCACGGTGCCGGTGGCCGATTTCCGCCGCAGCGGGATGCGCACGCGGCAGCCCGGGCGCACGTCGAGCCCTGCCGGAATGGCATAGTCGAAGACGAGCTCCGAAGGTCCGTCGATCAACACGCGGGCGTTCACTGCGGTGGAGCGTGCCTGCGGGAGCGGGGCGGGCCAAGATTCATTTCTCGGGATGATCCGCTCGGGGTCCGGCATCGGATGCTGGAATAGGTTGCCAGCCTTCCCGGGCGTGTTAGCTTCCGGGCCATGACAAGGGTGGAAATCGTCCGGTTCGGTGTAGCGCTTGTCTGCACGACCATGATTTTCCCGTCGGCGGTCCTCGCGCAAAATCCGGAGGCAATCCAGGCGGGCCGGGCGATGTTCGTGAGAGGCGACTACGCCGGATGCCTTGAATTCAGCCGCCTCGCCAAGCCGAACGGCGAGGATTTCCAAGCGTTCGCGGCATTGGAAATCCGCACCCTGTTGGAGACGGGAAATTTCGCGGAAGCGCTCAAGCGGGGGATGATCCTGTGGCGACGCGCGCCATTCGACCCGGAGCTCGCGCTTGCCATGTCCGCCGCGCTGCGGGCAAACGGCCAGTCCGCCGAGGCGCAGGCCGTCGTGCGGCGGGCATTGCAGGTCGAGCCCGCGCCGCCGGCCGCCGGGGACTCGCGTGCCACGGTGGCCTACGGAGAGCTGCTGCTGGCGGCGGGGATGGATGCCAAGACCGTGCTGGACCGCTATTTTCTCCCAGCCAAAAAGGCGGATCCCGAGGGCCGCGAGGCATACTTGGCGATCGGCCAACTCGCGCTGGCGAACCACGACCGCGAACTGGCGGCGGAGAATTTCCGCGAAGGGCTGAAGCGTTTTCCCGGGGATCCGGAGTTTCTGCTAGGTATGGAGAAATCCGGATTGAAACCGCCGGATGAGGAAATTCTAGCCTACCTCGATCTCGCGCTCCGGGCGAATCCTAAATTCACCGCCGCCCTGCTGCTCAAAGCCGACCAGCTCGCGAGCCGGAAAAATTTCACGGATGCGAAGACAGCTCTCAACCAAGCGCTCGCGGTCAATCCCCATCATCCACAAGCCTGGGCCGAGGTCGCAGCCCTCGCGTTTCTCGAGGAAGACACCGCAGCAGCGGAAAAGGCGCTCAAGGAAGCCCGCAAATTCTGGCGGAACAACCCGGAGGTGTCGAAAACCGTCGGCGTCACGCTGGCGGCGCACTATCGCTTCGCCGAGGCGATCAAGTTCCTGCGGCAGGCATGCCAGGAGGCCCCTCGCGACGCTTCGATCCGTCTGGAGCTTGGATCTAACCAGCTTCGCTTCGGCCAGTTGGAAGAGGGCTGGCAGAACGTCGCGATCGCCCACGATGCGGATCCCTACAACGTCGCGGCCTTCAATCTAATCACGCTGCGCGACAAGCTGCAGGGTTTCCCGGTCGTTGAAAAAGACGGCGTGAAACTCCGCATGTCGCCGGAGGACATGGCGGTCTTCGGAAATCGCGCGCTGGATCTCGCCGCACGCGCAAAACGGACGCTGGCGGAGAAATACAAAATCTCGCTCTCGCAGCCGGTGATGGTCGAGATGCTGCCGAAGCAGGAGGATTTCGCGATCCGCACCTTCGGGCTGCCGGGCGGCGAGGCGTTTCTCGGCGTTTGTTTCGGCCCGCTCATCACCATGACCAGCCCCCGCGGCCGGCTGGGCCGGGCAAACTGGGAGGCGGTACTGTGGCATGAAATGGCCCACACGATCACGCTCGAAGCGACACGTCACCGGATTCCGCGCTGGCTGTCGGAAGGCATCAGCGTTTATGAGGAACGCCAGGTCCGTCCCGGCTGGGGCCAGGGCATGACAGCGGAGTACCGCGAGCGGTTTTTGTCAGGAAAGCTGCCGGACATCGTGAAGCTCGACGAGTCGTTCGCCGGACCGGACATCATGTTCGGCTACTATCACGCCTCACTGGTGGTGGAGTTTTTGATAGATCGATTCGGGATTGAAAAGATGCGCTCGCTCCTGGCCGATCTATCCGCAGGAAAGCCGTTGGAAGATGCCTTGGCAAAACGCACGCTGCCACTCGCGGAACACGAAGCCGCCTTCCGGGAACACGCGAAAAAGACCGCCACCGCCTACGGCCCCGATCTCGACTGGACCCCGCTCACCGACGAGGAATACCTCGCCTACCGCGACAATCCCGCGGCCTGGGTTGCCGCCCGTCCCAAACGCTATGCCGCCGCCATGATGTGGATTTCCAAGCTCACGGAGGACAAGAACTGGAACGTGGCGAAAGAGCTGTTGGAAAAAATCATCGCCGCGGAGCCCGACAACCGCGAGCCGTTCAATCCCTATCAGGCATTTGCCCTCGCCTGCCGCAGGCTCGGCGACGAGAAGGGCGAGAGGGCAGCACTCGCCAGGCTTTTGCAAATCGATTCCAACGCCTCCGAGGCCGCCGCGCGCTTGCTTGAGTTGAGCCAAGCGCTTCCCGCCGCTGAGCGTCTCGCTACCGCCGACCGCATGCTGGAGACGAATCCATTTCAGGAACAGGCCTACCGCACGCTGGCCGCCGCCGCGAGGGAGATCGGAGCCACTGCGCGCTCGCGCGAAGCCTTCCAATCCCTGCTCGCCCTTGAACCGCGCGACGCCAGCCGCCTGCACTATGAACTCGCGATTCTGCTGCGCGATTCCGCGCCGGACGAATCCCGGCGCGAGGTTCTGAAAGCTCTGGAAGACAACCCGCGCTTCGAGTTGGCGTTGGAGTTTCTCGTTCAATTGCCCCCATCTCCATGACCGCACTCTCCACCACCACCGTTCTGCTACTCCTGGCGCTCGTGACCCAGGCACCAGGCCAATCCTCGCGGAGAAATCCGACGACACTGCCCGCCGACCGCAACGGCGTCGCGAAATGGGAGAACGACCCGCGCTTCCCGGACGACACCTTCCGCTTTGTCCGCCTTAGACCGGAGAACCACTATCGCTGGGCCACCGATTACCCGGACAGCGACCTGAACTTTTCCTTCCGCCTCCAACAAATGACCGCGATCCGCGTGAATCCGGAGCCCCTCGTCGTCTCCATTCTCGATCCGAAAATGAAGGAGTGCCCGTTTCTCTATACCATCGAAACCGCCACCCTCGACCTGCTGGACCAGGAGGTGAAAATCCTCCGAGATCACCTTCTCAACGGCGGATTCCTCATGATCGATGATTTCTGGGGCGACGAGGAGTGGGAAAACACCCGCCAACAGATGGTAAAAGTTTTCCCTGATAGGCCGATCACCGAGCTTGAACTCGACCACCCGGTATTCAACACGGTCTTCCAATTGAAGGAAAAGCCGCAGGTGCCTGCGATCGAGATCGCGATGGCCGGACGCACCACCGGCATCTTCTACGAAAAGGGCGGCAAGGTCGTCCACTACTACGGCATTTTCGACCCCAAGGGCCGCATGATGGTGATCATCTGCCGCAACACCGACCTCGGCGACGGCTGGGAGCGCGAGGGCGAGGATCCGTTTTTCTTCAAAGAGTTCAGCGAGAAAAAAGCCTATCCCATGGGCATCAACATCGTTGTCTATTCGATGACACACTGAGAACAAATTCATAATGACTGCAAAAACCCCCACATCGACCGAGGAAGCCCTCGTCTATCAAATCGCCGAAGCGAAAGTCCGGATCAAGCGCGAGCTCGCCAAGGCGATCCGCGGCCAGGACGAGGTGATCGAGCAACTGCTCATCGCGCTTCTATCCGGCGGTCACGCGCTCATCACCGGCGCGCCCGGGCTGGCGAAGACGCTGCTCATTTCCTCCACCGCGCGCTTGTTCCATCTCTCGTTCAACCGCATCCAGTTCACGCCGGACTTGATGCCCGCCGACATCACCGGCACGGAAATCCTCAGCGACGGCATGGACGGCGGACGGCGCTTGGAATTCGTCAAAGGCCCGCTCTTCGCCCACCTCATCCTTGCCGACGAGATAAACCGCACGCCGCCCAAAACGCAGTCCGCGCTGCTGGAGGCGATGCAGGAGCACCAGGTTACCGCCGCCGGCACGCGCTATCCGCTGCCCGAACCGTTTTTCGTGCTCGCCACCAAGAACCCCGTGGAAATGGAGGGAACCTATCCGCTGCCGGAAGCCCAGCTCGACCGCTTCATGTTCGACATCCGGATCGACTACCTCAGTGAGGATGACGAGGTCGCCGTCGTTACGCGCACCACTTCCACCAAGCCGGAACCGATCGAAGCGCTATTCAGCGGGGAGGATCTGCTTGCGTTCCAGGAAATCGTCCGGCGCGTACCAATCGCCGAGGAAACCGCCCGCTACGCCGTGCGGCTCGTCAGCGCATCGCGTCCTAACCGTACGGGTTCTCCGGACTTCATCAACGAGTGGGTGAACTGGGGTGCCGGCCTCCGTGCCGCGCAGTGCCTGGTGCTCGGCGGCAAGGCGCGCACCTTGTTAGCCGGCCGCACCCACGTCACACCCGCCGACATCCAGGCGCTCGCCCACCCGGTGCTCCGCCACCGCGTGCTCACGAATTTCCGCGCGGAGGCGGACGGCATCTCGCCTGACGCCATCGTCGACCGCCTTCTCAAACACGTTCCTCTTCCCTGATGGATCCTGCCTCGACATCCCCTCGTAAATCCGCCTTTGCCGATCCCGCGGCCTTGATGCGGATCCGCAATCTCGAGCTGCGCGCCCGCTCGGTGGTCGAGGGGTATTCGAAAGGTCTCCACCGCAGCCCGCGCCACGGGTTTTCCGCCGAGTTCGCGGAATACCGGTCGTATGTGCCGGGCGATGACATCCGTTATCTCGATTGGAAAGTGCTCGCCCGCCGCGACCGTTGTTTTATCCGGAAATTCCGCGAGGAGACGAACCTCCGCTGCCATCTGTTACTCGATCTCAGCCGCTCGATGAGCTACGGCTCGCTCACCTATACCAAGCTCGACTACGCCCGCACGCTGGCCGCCACGCTCGCAGTGTTTCTCCATCAGCAGGGCGATGAAATCGGGCTTCTCACCTACGACGAGGTGCCGCGCGACTACCTGCCGCCGCGTCACCGCAGCGGCCATCTGCACGCGATCCTCGCCGCGCTCGGGCGTCCGGCGTTAGGGAAATCCGCCGCGCTGAATTCGCCGGTGGAAGCCATTCTGAGCCGTGGTCGGATGCGCGGGTTGATGTTCGTGATTTCGGATTTCCTGACGCCGCTGGAGGATTTGAAAGCCCCACTCTCGGCGCTCGCGGCTTGCGGCCATGACGTGACGTTGCTGCAAGTTCTCGACCCGGCGGAAATCAGCTTCACCTTCGACAGCTCGGTGAATTTCGAGGACCTCGAATCCGGCCGCGTCATGCCCGCCGATCCGGCCCAGGCACGTGCCGGGTATTTGAAAAAATTCAATGCCCACCAGCAGGGGCTCAAATCGCTCTGCGACACACTCGGCATCATCCACCATCTGCTGCCGACCGACCAGCCGCTGGAAACCGCGCTTCACACCTATCTATCCGACCGCCTGGGACGCGGCGCACAGGTCGCGCGCACCCGCAGCCACTGATTTTCCATGGCCTTTCTCGCTCCACTCTTTCTAGCAGCCATGGCGGCCGTCGCGCTGCCGGTCCTGCTGCATTTGCGGAGGAACCGGCCGAAGGAGACGGTCGCGTTCTCCACGCTGATGTTTCTGGAAGAGAGCCCGCCGGTGACGAAGACGCGTTCGCGCCTGCAGGACATTCTGTTATTGATGCTGCGCTGCCTCGCCATCGCTCTGCTCATCCTCGCCTTCGCCCGGCCGTTTTTCCCCGCCAAGGACAAGCCCGCCGCGAGCGCCGATGGTGCTGCCATGAATTTCATCCTCATCGACACCAGCGCCAGCATGCGCGGCGAGCCTTTGGACAAGGCATTGAAAACAGCGGAGAGTTTGATGCATGGATTTCCCGCAAAGGACTGGATCGCGGTCGCCGGTTTCTCCGACCAGCTTCGCCCTTTGCTAGATCCCGAGCGGGCCCGCGGACTGGCACCCGGCGAGAGGAAGCCTGCCGCTCTTGCGGTGCATCCGGCGGTGAAGGCGGATTGGAAATCGACCAAGCTCGATTCATCACTGCTCGCTGCCGTGGCCGCCGCGGGCGATGAAGCGATTCTCAGAATCCATCTAATCGGCGACTTGCAAAAAGGCAGCGCTCTCGAACGCCTGCGCGGCGAGATCTGGCCCGGCACCGTGCAAATCATCCCGCATCCGGTGACGCCTGATGAAGGCTGGACAAACGCAGGCGTGCGCATCCTGCCGCTGGAAAACCAGGTCCAACGCGCACGGATCACCAACTCCGAAGGCTCGGCGAAATCCGATTTCACCCTGACTTGGAGCGGCATCGCCGAAAAAGTCCAGATCACCGTGCCGCCCGGTGAAAGCGCGGTGATCGAGGCCCCGTCCGGTTTGTCTAACGAGGGACAGGTCTTGCTCACCGGCGATGATTTCACCTACGACAACGAGGCTTCATGGGTCACGCCCGTTGGCCCGGTGGCACGCGTTTGGTATCCCGAGCAATCGCAAGCCGCCGATGCCACCGAGGGCGCCTATTTCCTCGGCCGCGCGCTGCAATCGACGCCGGACTATTCAGTGGAAATCACCGCCGGGCAACCGCAGGAGTCACCCGCGCTAACCATCACCAGCGGAGTGGCGGAAGTCGCATCCATTTTGAAAGCAGGCGGCAATGTGTTGTTCACGGTGCGTGACGCCGCGTCCGCCCAAGCCATCGGGGAGATCATCGGCACCAAGTCCGGCGAGGTGCTGGAGGCGAAGGTGAAGGACCACGTGTTGTTCGGTGAAATCGATTTCAAGTCCGCGGTGTTCGCGCCGTTCGCGGATGCGAGGTATTCGGACTTCAGCGGCATCCGGGTTTGGAAATACCGCGTGCTCCCGGCGGATCTAACTGCGAAGGGAAATGTGCTGGCGAGATTCGATTCCGGCGATCCGGCGTGGATGAGTTTCACTGTTGGAAAGGGAACCCTTCACATCCTAACGACCACTTGGCGGCCGGCTGACAGCCAGCTCGCGCTGACCACGAAGTTTCCCCCGCTGCTCCATGCGCTGGTTTCCCAATCGATGATCCAGACCGGCGGGCGAGGCCCCATATCGGTCGATGACGCGCACGAAACTCCCGGCATCCATCGCGACGGGCAGACCGTGGTTTCCGTGCAACTCGACCCCGCGGAGTCCGAGCGCACACCTTTGCCGGAGTCGGAACTGCGGGCACTCGGCCTGCCGCTTGATCCACCGAAGGACCTCTCCCGGTCCGCGGAGGTTGCCAAAGAGCTTTCCAACACCGACCAGGAAAGCCGCCAGCGCGTCGGCTGGTGGTTGCTGGTCGCCGCTGCCGGATTCTTCCTCGCAGAAACCGTTCTCGCCGCCAAACGTCCAACCCCTGCCACCACATGATCCGGAAACTGCACGCCATTCTGGGAGAAATCGCCACCCGCCGCCAGCGCCAGCGGTTTCACGGCGGGCTCGCGATCACGTGGTGGTCCGGATTTTTCGCCGGCTTGTTGTTATGGAAATCCGGCGTCCAGGTCGGTTATTTCCTACCGGCTCTCGTTGGGATTCTCGGCCTCGCCACGGTCGGCGTCTTCATCTGGAGCCGCCGCGGCATGGCCGATCCGCGGAGGATCGCGAAGGACATCGAGCGCAGACATCCCGCACTTCAGACCGCGCTGTTAGCCGCGCTTGACCAGAATCCCGATCCGGCGTCCGGCACGCTGACCTTCCTTCAGCAACGGCTCGTCATCGATTCGCTCGCCTCGGCGGAGCGCGATCATTGGCTCGACCTCGTCCCGCGTCCGCGGCTTTCCGGCTTGCGCGCGCTGCATCTGGCAGGAGCGCTTCTGTTCATCATCACCGCCTGCGTCATGCTGCTCCCCCGCTCCGAGAAGACCGAGGCGGCGGTGGTGAAAAAGGCACCCGCCGCTGTCATCGAGATGGCGGTCGATCCCGGCGACGTGGAGATCGAACGCGGCAGCCCGCTCACCATCCAGGTCCGCTTCGACGCGAATCCGCCTGCGGAAGCGACTTTGGAAATCACCGACGAGTTCGGTGTCCGCAGCATCGCGCTGACCCGGCCGTTCACCGATCCGATCTATCAAACCCGCCTGGCCGAAGTCACCGCTCCGATGACTTACCGGGTGATCATCCCCGACGGTGCGAGCAAGATTTACCATGTCCGCGTGTACGAATTGCCAGCGCTGAGGCAGTCGGAAGTGGTGCTGCATTTTCCCGGGCATCTCGGCAAGCCGCCTGAGACCATCAAGGACCCGCACGCTTTCCAAGCCGTCGAGCAAACCCGGATGGAACTCTCACTGGTCGCCAATCTGTCGGGGCTTTCCGCCACGTTGGTCGCAAAAGACCGCGAGCCACTCAAGCTAGCAGCGGATGCCGCGAACCACCGGATTTCCGAAATCCTCACCGAGAGCGTACGCTACGAAATCGTCTTAACCGACAGTGCCGGACGGCGGAACCACCGCAAGGACATCCTCGACATCAAGGTCATCCCCAACAAGCCGCCGGTCGTCCAGGTGCTGCTGCCGCGCAAGAACGAGAAGGTCACACCGATCCAGGAAGTGCTCCTGGAAGCGCGCATCAAGGACGATTCCGGCATCCTCGCCCACGGCCTGCGATACACGCTCGACGGCGAGACATGGCAGGAATTCGAAGGCACGCCTGCTGCCGGTGACAAGCAGCCGCTGCTCTCCCAGCTCGTCGATCTCGAAGCCGCCGGTGCCAAGCCAAACGACATCCTCATGTGGAACGCCTGGGCGGAAGACCTCGGTCCGGACGGGAAAAAGCGCCGCGTCACCGGTGACATCCACCTCGTGGCGGTACGGAATTTCGACGAGGAGTTCTATCAAAAATCAAGCCCGCCCGGTGGAGGCCCGCCACCCGGGGACGAGTTGGTGAAAGTCCAGACGAAGATCCTCAACTCCACCTGGAACCTGCGCCGCGACCACGCGGAAATCACGAATACCCCGCCGCCTGCCAATGAGTTGGAGACACTTCACAAATCGCAGGAAATCGCCATCGAAATGGCTACCGCGCTGGAAGCCGAGCAGACTGATCCCGCCGTGCGCAAGTTCGTCACCGACGCGCGACTGGCGATGAAGGAAGCATCCGCGTTGCTCGCGGAGGCTCATTCGAAGACATCCGCCGGACCGCTTGAACCCGCCATCGGCCACGAACAGACGGCGCTGCGTCATCTCTATCAACTCATGGGTTCCAAGACCATGATCGTGCAGAGCGAGGGTGAGGGTGCGAAGCCATCCGAGGACGGACCCAAGGAGGATCTCGATTTGAAGCCGATGGAGAATCCCTACAAGGCAGAAAAGGAAGCCAGGCCCGAGCTGGCCAGTGAGGCGAACGAGGCGATGGAAATCCTCAAGCGGCTCGACGAGCTGGCCAAGCGCCAGCGCGACCTCAACGAGGAGATGAAAGCCCTGCAAATGGCGGCCAACAAGGCCGACACGCCGGAGAAAAAAGCGGAGATCGAGCGCCGGCTCAAGCAACTCCGCGAACAACAGCGCGAACTGCTGGCCGACGTGGACAAACTCCAACAGAAGACCTTCGACACCGCCCCGACGGAGCAGAAGAAAACGCTCGATGATGCCCGGGAGAAAGCCCAGCAGGCGAACGAGCAGCTCGAAGAGAAAAAGCTCGGCGACGCCCTAGCCGCCGGTCGTCGCGCTCAGGAGGGTTTGGAAAAACTCCATGATGATTTCCGCGAGACCAGCGCCGCCAAACTCGCCGAGCAACTCCGCGATCTGCGCCAGGACGCCCGCGAGCTCGAAGAACGCCAAAGCCAACTTGCCGAAAGCAATCCGCAAGCCGAAGCACCGAAGCAAAACCGCCTCGCCGGAACTAACGATTCCAAACCCGACGTCGTCCGCCATCGCGAGGACTACCAAAAGCTCGTCGATTCCCTGCAAAAAACCGCCGAGACCGCGGAGCGGGCGGAGCCGCTTGTGGCCAAAGATCTCGGTGAAGCGCTGCGCCAGGCGGACCAGAACGGTATCGCCCAAGCGCTTGAAAGAATCGGCAAGCCCGGCGGCGAAGAAGCCAGCAAACAAGCGTCCGCAGGCATCGCCAAGCTCACCCGCGAGATCGAGACCGCCGCCGAACGCATTCTTGGCAACGAAGCGCAGGCCCTGCGCTACGCCCGCGACGAACTCAACCGCCTCGCCGAACAAGCGGGTGCGGAACCCGGAGAAGGCAAGGAACCTGGCCAGACTGCGGGAGAATCCAAAAAGCCCGGCGAGACTCCCGGCGAGGGTGAGCAGCCTGCCAAAGGAGAAGGCAAAACTCCCGGTGAAGGACAAGGTCAGGCCCAAGCCGGAGGTGAAAAACCAGGCCAAGGTAAGGGTCCCGGCCAATCTCCCGGCCAAGGCCAGGGTTCCGGAAACTCGCGCGGCGGCAGCGCCATCACCGACGGCGGTTATGAAGAATGGCGCGACCGTCTAGCCGATCTGGAGGCGGTCGTGACCGATCCCGAAGCACAGTCCGCCGTCGCCCGCGCGCGCCGGGCCGGCATCGAAATGCGGAAGGATTTCAAACGCCATTCCAGGGAGCCGGATCAAGCCCGGATCGAGCAGGAAATCCTCCGCCCGCTCGCCGAAGCCGCCACCGAGTTGGACAACCGTTTGCGCGAACTCGACCGCGATGATCCACTCGCTCCGGTCGGCCGCGATCCGGTGCCGGACCGCTACACGGAAATTGTCCGCCAGTATTTCGAGGAACTCGGGAAATGAGATTCATTGCACCCATGACCCTTGTCTGGACGGAAAAGCAATGGCTGGTTCCCGGGCTGATCGTGCTCGCGCTCGTCGCCATCGGCCTGGTTTTCAGCTATCGAAAGAATGCGACGATGCCGCCCGGCTTGCGCTGGCTTGCGGCCGGACTGAAACTGATCGGACTCGCGCTGCTGCTGGTTTTCATCCTCCAGCCGAAGGCCGTTAGGTCGTTCAACCGCCCGGGCACCAACCATTGGGCGATCCTGTTGGACAACAGCGCGAGCATGACGCTCAAGGATCAGACCGGCGACCTGTCCCGCGCGGACCGGTTGAAACAACTCGTCACTCCGGAGCCATCCGCCTGGCAGAAAAAACTAGCCAAGGATTTCATCGTTGATTCCTACAGCTTCGACGTCCGCCTGCGCCAGCCGAAGCCCGGCGCACCACTCGCGTTCGACGGCCCCGGCTCCTCGCTGGGCCGGGCGCTCGGTGATCTTCGGGACCGCTATCAGGGACGCCCGCTGGCCGGCATTCTGGTGATCACGGACGGCAGTCCCACCGACAGAATCGCCGGAATCCGAGGCCTACCGCCGACGTTCCCGCTGGTCATCGCGCCGGAGAAGCCGTTGCTGGATCTATCCATTCCCACCGTCACCGCGCAGGCGACCTTGTTTGAAGACGCGCCGTTGATCGTGGATGTCACCGTGTCCGCGCGCGGCATGGCGGGCCGGTCGTTCGTCGCGACCATCCGCGAGCACGGCGGGAAGAAACTCGGTGAGAAACGCCAGCCCGTCACCAGCGACGACATGACCACGGTGGTCTGCTTCCAAGTCCGCCCGGAAGCAAATGGCACCGCGTTTCTCGATGCCGAGGTGAGCGTGGAGAATCCCGGCGAGCTGGTGGAAGCGACGTTGGAAAACAACCACCGCATCGCCGCCGCGAACCGCGAGACCGGGCCTTACCGGGTGCTCTATCTGGGAGGTAGGCCGAACTACGAACATAAGTTCCTCCAGCGCGCTTTGGAAGAAGATCCGTCCATTCGCCTGACCAGTCTGATCCGGATCGCGCGGCGCGAGCCGAAGTTCGACTACCGCAGCCGCCAGGGCGAGCGCAGCAATCCGCTTTACCGCGGCTTCGAGGCGCAGGAGGAGGCCGAGCGGTTCGACGAGCCGGTGTTCATCCGCTTGAGAACCAAGGACGCGGGCGAACTCGCCGCCGGATTTCCCAAGACGCCGGCCGAGTTGTTTCCATTCGACACTGTGATCCTTGACGACGTGGAATCCGTGTTCTTCGACCGCGAGCAGCAGCGGCTGCTCCAGCGCTTCGTCTCCGAGCGCGGCGGCAGCGTGATCATGTTAGGCGGGATGGAGTCGCTTGATGCCGGTGGCTACAACGGCACGCCGATCGGCGAAATGCTGCCGGTCTATCTGGACCCCGGCACGCCGCCCGGAGCACCCGTCGCCGGGCGCTACGACCTCACCCGCGAGGGCCGGCTGGAACCATGGGCACGGCTGCGGGCGACCGAGGAGGAGGAGGCGCAGCGGATCGACCGGATGCCGGAATTCGCCAACATCCACCGCCTGCCAGCGGTCCGTCCGGGAGCGATGGAGATCGGGAAACTCGAAACCGCCGCCGGCTCCAGCCCCGCCCTCGCCGTGCGCCGCTACGGCCGCGGGCACACTGCCGTGCTTGCCATCGGTGACTTGTGGCGTTGGGGGTTGAAAAATCCCGCCGCCCGCCGGGATATGGACAAGACGTGGCGGCAGATGACGCGCTGGCTTCTATCCGACGTGCCGCGCCCGCTGGCCGTGAAGGCGGAGGCGTCAACCGGTGGCGAGCTGATCACCACCGAGCTGCTAGGCGATGATTTCCAACCCCGCGAATCCGGCGGCGTCAGTCTGCGCGTGCGCCGGCCGGACGGGACCTGGAGCCACCTCACTCCCCCCCCCCC
>JBIHZT010000318.1:0-5102 GCA_044240265.1 Luteolibacter sp.
GAGCAGGGCGTAGTCCTTGGAGGCGACGAAGAGCAGGCTTTGCTTGCCCTTGCCGAGCAGCTCGTTGTCGGAGCCGAAAATCTGGTGCTCGAGGGTGCAGAACTTGCGGTTGAAGTCGGCGACCTTTATCTTCACGGTGATGGTGTCGAACTCGCGGGCCTCGCGCACGAACTTGTGCTCGAAGGAACGGGTCAGGATGTAGAACTTGGTGGTCTTCAGGTCGAAGTCCGGCATCGCCGTGTTGAAGAACAGCTCGCGGGTTTTTCCGACATACATGCCATACATGCCGAAATAGACGTTGCCGACGGAGTTGGTGTCGGCGTAGGTGGCGATCATGGAATAAACGAACCATTTCCCCTCGAAATGACCACCAAGCGCGTGGTGGTCTTCCGGCGCGACGACTTCGGAACTGGTGACCACGGCGGCGGTTTTCGCGATGGCCTTGATCGCGGGAATCTCGGAGGCGGCTTCGATGACCTCGCCGGCTTTCTCGGTGACGACGCGGAGGAGGTCGGCGTTGAAGACCAGCCAGCTCACATACACCAGCGGCAGGATCGCGCCGAGGATCATAAGCGGCGTCTGGCTGCTCATGTAGCCGAAGGCGAAGATCACCAGCGAGACGCTGGACATCATGAACATCCGGATTTGCGGCAGCGGCTGTTGGGAATTCGGCACGTAGCAGCGGGCGATGGCGAGCGCGGCGTAGCCGACGAAAAACGAGGCGTAGAACACCATGAAGTATTCCAGCTGCAGCTTGGCCAGGATGCCGATCAGCGTGATGACTCCGATGACGAAAAAGGTGGGGACCGGCGAGCCGAGAATCTGCTTGGGGACCAGCGAGATGAGCATGTTCTCGCTCTTCTCGACGTTTTTCTCAAGGAACCACTTCAGCGCGATGTAGCCGCTGTCCAGCGTGGTGAGGGCACAGATCCCGAGGAAGCCGAAGTAAGCCATCCGCATGATTCCTTCCGCGCCGGGATTGCGCTGGAAGTAATTTGTGATCATTTCGTGGGCGTATTTGAATTGGTCCAGCCCCTCGATGGCGGCGACGTGGGCGGCGTCCGTCTTCATCACCCACATGGCCAGGCAACCGTGGAAAAGCAGCATGAGGAAAAAGATCGATCCGCCGAAAAAGTAGCTGAGCCGGATCGACGTCTTTTCCCGGTGGATCTGGATCGCCCGCTGCCAGTGTTGGAGGTCCAGCCACGGGCCGACCAGCAAGCCGATCACCAGGGGAACCGCGTAGCCGAAAAACCGCGCGCCGCGCCACTCGTCCTGGAACGGCGAGGTCCACTGGAACGGTTGCGGCGAGAATGGATGGAGGTTGAACAGGATGGTCCCCACGCAGAGCACTAACAGCCCACCCAGCATCGCGTGGCTGAGCTTGATTTTCGCAATCCCGAACTCCTCGCCGAACAAGCAGCCCGCCGCGAGGATCACGAAGACGATCAGGCAGAGATAAATCGCCAGCAGCGGGCCGGTCGCCAGCCCGAGCGGGACGAACAGGTATTTCACCAGCGCGAAGACCGTCAGCGACAACGCCACGATTTGATAGAGATAGAGAATCAGCCGGAAGGGCTTGGAAAACTTGTCGAAGAAGATCGCCAGCGACTCCTGCCCGCCGCTGTGGCTCTTGGCGACGTTGTGGGTCAGCAGTCCGAAGAGCATCAGCCCGAGCGCGTTGGGGATCGCGAACATCAGCAGCCCCTGCAGGCCGAACATGAAGGTCATCTGGACGCTGAAGAATAATCCCAGCCCCCACATCCATGCCAAAGCCACCGAATTCCCCCAAAGGACTGCGTTCAACCAGCGAAAGTTCATAAAGTCCGCCAAGGAATCCCCATTTCCGCCACGGGGCAAGCTAGATTCTTCCTTCCCTTCATCCCCCACTGCCGCCGGGGATTTGAAATCCGCCGAAAATTCGCCTTGAGACGCCGGGCTTCATGGAGAGACTCCCCACCCCGGACACGGATTACCATTGAAGCCACCCGGATCACCCTCTTTACTCCCCGCTCTTCCAGCAACGGCAGCCCTACCCTTTCATGATTGAAAACCTCCGCAAATACACCGGCCTGATCATCGTGGTCTTCGTGATCCTGTTCATCAGCTTCTTCTTCATGGATACCAGTTCGGTCCGGAACATGCACAGCGGACAGGCGATGCTCAAAATCGCCGGGCGCACTTACAGTGACAAGGAGTTCAACACCCTGGGCACCAGTTCGCTGGAACTCACCTCCAATCTCGCCCGCTCCGGAGACTTCGGACTCTACCAGTTCCTCATGGGCCTCTCCGCCGGTGCCACCAGCCAGAGCGACGCCGCCGAGAAATTCTTCATCAGCCGCATGATCCTCCGCCAGGCGAAGGAGGAATTCGGCGTTTATCCCGGCGAGGAGGAAATTTCCGCCTACCTCAAAACCCTCCGCGTCTTTGCCGGCCCCGACCAGAAATTCAACCCGGAAACCTACCGGAACTTCGTCGATAAAGGCATGGGCCGCCTCGGCATGACCGAGAAAGACCTCCGCGAACTCGCCTCCGACGTGCTCGCCTCCAAGAAAATCAACGCCATCGTCGGCTCCGGCCTCGGCGTGGACCGCGACGCCGTCGCTAGCAACCTCGCCTTGGAAAACCAGCAGATCACCGGCGACATCGGCCGACTCTCACTCACCCCGTTCGAAGAGAAAATCCAGCCCACCGAGGAGGAAATCAAAAAATACTGGGAAGGCATCTCGGACTCGTTCACCACCGAGCCGCGCCGCAAGTTCACCTACATCGTCGCCACCCCGGCGCTCCCTGCCGCCGACGCCGCGGCTGAGAAAGACGAGCCGGAATCCATCGCTGACGCCGCCGCCAGCGAGGATGTGAAAAAGGCCGCCGCCAAGAAAAAGGAGGAGGAAAAAGCCCAGCGCGCCGCCAAACTCGCCGAGGAACGCCGCAAGAAACAACTCGAACTCGACTCGCTCGTGGACGACTTCCTCTTCAAACTCGAAGAACAAAAAGGCGCCGGTTTCGAGGAACTCGCCAAGGCCAATGGCTGGGAAGTCAAAACCTCCGAATTCTTCGCCCGCAGCGCATCGCCCAAGGATCTCGACGTGAAAATGCGCTCCTCCAGCCGTGGCGGCAGCGCCGTCGATCAACTTTTCCTCATCAAGGAAACCGCCGATCCCTTCTCGAAAATCTCCGAAGCCATCGCCGTCGGCGAGAACCAGTGGATCGTCGCCCGCATCGATGGGGAGGAAAAATCCCGGCCCAAGACCTACGAGGAAGCCCGCGCCGACGCCCGCGCCCAATACATTTCCGAAAAGGCCGCCGAAGCCCTCAAGACCGCCGCCAACGACGCCGTCACCAAGATCAAACTCCTGCTCGCTGCCGGAAAATCCTTCCCGGATGCCGCCAAGGAAGCCGGCGTCCCCGACACCAAGGCCTTCACCGCCATCACCAGCACCTATCGCCCCGACCAGGCGACCGAGCCGAAGAACCTGTTTGAAGCCACCCGCACCATCGATCCCGGCTCCATCGCCGAGGTCATCGTGGAAGACGACCGCGCCTTCATCGTCCACGTCGCCAAGCGCGAGGTCGTGAAAGCCGCCGATGCGGCCGCCAAGATCGACGCCGAGATCAAATCCCGCGCCAGCGAGAACGAGACCATCGCCTTCAGCTCGTGGATGGCCGCCCGCACCGAGGACGCCAAGGTCGAGCAACTCTACAAACGCTAACCGTGGCGGCGGTTTCCAACCGCCAGCCCACATTCCCAAATGGCCCCGCCCGAAGACCTCCTGCACCTCTTCGACGAAGCAAACGGCCACCTCGCCGTCGGCGAGTTCGACGAAGCCATCGCCCTCTACCGCCGCTGCGTCGCGCTTGATCCCGCGTTTTTCGATGGCTGGCATGCTCTCGGCATGGCCCTGCTGAAAACGGGACACCTCAAGGAAGCCATCGGCTGCGGTCTCCAGTCCGTCAGCCTCCAGCCCAACGACCTTCTCGCCTGGACCAGTCTTTCCCAGATGTACGTCCGCGACGGCAACATCCCCGAAGCCGAAGCCGCCAAAGGCAACGCCCGCATCCTCTCCCTCGGCGGAAAAGTCGTAAGGTGAGCACCCGCCATAAGGGCCGCGAATGAAGATTCGTTTTGAATAACACTCCCGATTCTGAAGATTCAGTTCTGAAAATCCGCGTCAATTCGCATCCATTCGCGGTTAACCTTTCAGCTGGCTCGCGACAGCAACTTTCCCGGCGTATCAGGGGCCGCACATCGGGAATCAGAACGACGGCCTGGGAACCAACCATCGGTCCGCAAGGGCCAGTGCCTTTTATCGCGGAAAAAAACCACGGTTTTCGAAAGATACCACGAAGAGGATTCCCAAAAAACCGGCCGGTGTTGAAGGCCGGTCATGACAGCCCCGGGCCGAAAACCTTTGTCACCTCACTTCGTGAAGACGATTTCCCCGGTTTCCACATCGGCTTGGATCACATCGCCGTCGATGAATTTGCCGTCGAGCACGTCGAGGCTGAGAGGATCTAGCAGGAGGTGCTGGATGACGCGCTTGAGGGGGCGGGCTCCATAGATCGGATCGTAGCCCTTGTCGCCGATGTGTTCCTTGGCGGCTTCCGAGAGCGCGAGGCCGAGGCCCTGCTTGGCGAGTCGCTGGCGGACACGGGTGAGCTGGAGATCGACGATGGTGGTGATTTCGTCGCGCTTGAGGCGGTCGAAAATGATGATCTCATCGATGCGGTTGAGGAACTCCGGGCGGAAGTGGCCGCGCAGCGCTTCGGTGACTTTGGCTTCGCGCTGCTCGGCGTTTTCCTCGTGGAGGATGAACTGCGAGCCGATGTTGGAGGTCATGATGAGCACGGTGTTCCGGAAGTCCACGGTGCGGCCCTGGCCGTCGGTGATGCGGCCGTCGTCGAGCACCTGAAGCAGGACGTTGAAGACATCCGGGTGGGCTTTTTCGATCTCGTCGAAGAGTACAACGGAATACGGCTTTCTTCTAACCTGTTCACTGAGCTGACCGCCTTCTTCATAACCGACGTAGCCGGGAGGTGCGCCGATCAGCCGGGCGACGCTGTGTTTTTCCATGTATTCGGACATGTCGATGCGGATCATC
>JBIHZT010000319.1:0-5096 GCA_044240265.1 Luteolibacter sp.
CTTGTCTCCCAGCCACTCGGCCAACACCGGCGGAAGCCAGCGAACCTTTGCCGGTATGATGTTTTGCAAAGACCGGACATCCTCCCGGGCGGCGATTCGCTCCAGCAGCACCTGCCGCTTCAAGCGCTCTGCGATGGTATTCATCCCCTCGTTCGACCGCATGCTGATCTCTTCGGTCTGGTCCTTCCCCAACACCGTCGCGGTTTGCTCTTTTACCAAAAGAGTACAACTTGAAGCATACACCTTCGGGGCCTTGGAAAGATAATAAAACGAACAACCCACGCCGAGCAGCGTACCCAGAACAATCCAATACCAGCGTGCCAGGAGGTTCATCAGCAGCCTTCTGGCCGCATTGGATCCACCCCGTCTCTGGTCATTACCGTCCGTGTCTCCGTCGTTGTTCCATTGGTTTGAGGTCTGTTGCATTCGAAATTTGATAGATTGAAGCTGGATAAAAGTGGATTCCGGAGCGCCCGCCTGACTCCGGGCGCGTCAGGCAGTCTCAGAACAGGCGCTCGGGCACGGTGATGATGTCGTCCGGTTCAAGTTTGAAGATTTTCGCCCCCTTGGAGGTCATGTCCTTCACATCAACCACGATGATCACCCCTTTGCGGTTCACGCTGACCTTCCTCGGATTGGCAAGATCGGCAAAACCACCGACACGGGCGACCGCTGTCACGATGTCGAGATCGCCGTCCATCGGAAATGAAATCGACCCGCTGGTCCTCACTTGCCCGACAAAAGTCACCGACTTGTTCAAAAAGCGACTCTCCGCCACGATGATCCGGTCACCGGGAGCGAGTTGAATCTTGGCGCCCCGTTGGACGGCGGAGAGAGAGAGCACCGCGGGCTGCCCATTCGCCCTTTCCAAGGAGATGGAGGCGGGGTCGGCACTCTCACTCAAGCCTCCGGCAGTCGCGAGCGCCACTGACAGGTCCAGCGTGCCTGAAGCGGGAATAGGGATCTGACCGGGACTTTTCACCGCCCCCAGAATCGAAACCTGCTGCACCGCGTATTCATCGACCGTCAACGTCACCTTCGGTTCGACCACGTAATCCGCATCATAAAGCGCCCGGATCTTCTCCATGGAATCACTCATGGAAAGCCCTGCGACTTTCACCGGACCGATGAGCGGAAACATCGCCTCCCCGGTTTGCAGCACCTTGGTCTGGCTGGACAAGGCCGGCTCATCGAAGACACTCAGCCTGATGACGTCATTCGGTTTGATGACATAGGAAGAGGTTTCCGCCACGCCCCTTTCGCGCGATTCCGCGGAGAGATGACTGACGAATAAGTAGCCGCACACCGCGGCGCGAAAAAAAATTGTTCTCAAATTCATAAAAAGGCCGGGATCTGTGATGATTGTTAAAATTGATAGCCCAGAGAACAGCCAATCTGGAAACCATCCCAATCCTGCAACAAGTCATCACTCATGCTGTTGTTGTAACGAACGAACGCCGTGGCGGACGCACGATCGCCGATCACGGGCATGGAAACGGAAAAGCTGCTGGTCAAATAGTCGACTCCGGAGCGCCCGGAGTCTTCCGGAGCCTGGAGATAGGCGGTCTGATCATAGCCCAGGGCAAGCACTGCGTTCGCGCGTCCGATCCGGTGATCGACGGCGAACTGCAACGCCGTGCTTTCGCGGAAACCGACATCCGCCAAGGCATCCGCTTCGACTCCGCGATTCAGGGAGAGACTGAATCCCCAAAGCCGGTCCAAGGCATACGAGGCGGACAGCGATGTGGATAACGAGGGCTCGCTCCCACCATCGCTGCGGCTCCCGCCACTGGTAAATTCCCATCCAATCAGCCCTTGAACGCTGATCTTGCGTGAAACTTGATAGTTGGCCGACAAGGTGGGCCCGAGGGTGGTCCGGGCGTCAAGCGAACTGCCCGAATCCCCGGTGTATCCCAAGCCGGGCCCGACTTGGAGCAAGGGCGAATACCTCCACATCGCCGAGATGTTGGCAGTGCTCCCGACCGTGGCCATCAGCTCGCCCTGCCCATCCGTCCAGCTGGAATTGTAGGTGGATACCAGGGAGGTTTTCGAACTGACTTTGTAAGCTGCGGAAAAACCAAAACCATACGATGACTGTCGGACCGCCCCGCCATCGCCCGCGGCGTAGAAACGGTTACTGCCTTCGTTGAAGGATTGATTCAACTGGAGTGCCAGCTCAAGACGACCGGCATGATAGGCGAAGTCCGCATTGACACCATAATCGACAGACTTGTAATCCGGAGTGTTCAGCGGCAGCTCGTAGCTCCCGGACGCGCCCAGGCCCACACTCCACAGCGAGTTACTCCTTGCCCACTGCAGGGTGGTGGACAAGGACTGGACGAAGTCATCCTCCACGGGCGCGCCACCGCTTCCCGAGCTTTGATTCAGGTTCGAATCGTAAAAACTCGAAGCCGAGCATCCCGCTGACAAACCGGAGAGAAGCTCCCCCGCCTCATCAAAGCCCACTCCCACACCGGAAGCTCCGGGCAAGGGCTGGGAAAACCCCGAGTTGCCAGTGACAGCGTTGAATTTCGGCAGATCATCGGCAACAGACTGACCCACCATGCCAACAAAAAACGGCACGAACAGGAATCTAATTTTGAAGCAATGAATCACCCCAGTATGCTGTTCCAGCTAACCCGGACTGAACAAATGAATAAGGCGAAAAATAATGCATATTATGCATTTATTCCAGAGCACATCCACCTGGCCCGCCCATCAATCATTTGATTGGAGCGACCGCGAGCAGATAGCCCACGTCGCCGCACAGCGATTAGCATCACGTTGTTTGACTGATATAATGTGCACAATATGCACCACTATTGTTGACAATTCAGAAAAACTTAATGGCTTGTTCGACTCGAATCGAATGACCCTCCTCTTGGTCGTCGGTGTTGTGCTTGGTCACAACGATAGCCGGCGGTCCAAGGAGAAACTTTTTCGAGAATCCCTACCCGAAGGTCACTGCGACAATTTCGCAATGCAGCCGACCTAGATCCATATGTCCCGTTTTTCGAGTTTTGGTTTGGTATAATTACCTCCGACCAAGGGCGGCAGCGTGGAACTACGTTTTTCACACGCGTCCCATCATCCGTCTCCTTTATTCATGATGATTACCAAACCCATAAAATCCATTTGTTGCCTCGGTGCCGGTTATGTCGGCGGACCGACCATGGCGATGATTGCGGCGAAGTGCCCGGAGATCCAGGTCACTGTGGCTGACTTCAACGAGTCCCGCATTGCCGCATGGAATTCGGAGAGCTTGCCGGTATATGAACCGGGGCTTGAAGAGGTGGTGCGTTCCGCCCGCGGCCGTAACCTCCACTTCACCACCGACATCCGGGCAGCCATTGCCAGCGCTGATCTCATTTTTGTCGCCGTTGGCACGCCCACCAAATCCTACGGCATCGGCGCTGGCCGCGCCGCCGATCTGCGCTACATCGAGGCGGCTGCCCGCCTCATCGCGGAGGTCTCGGTCGGCCACAAGATCATCGTGGAAAAAAGCACGATCCCGGTGAAGACGGCTGAGGCGATCAAGTCGATTCTGGCTGCGAACACCCCCCACGGAGCCACCTTCCATGTCCTTTCCAATCCTGAGTTTCTCGCGGAAGGGACCGCAGTGGCGGACATGGAGTCCCCGGACCGCATCCTCATCGGCGGTGAGACCACGCCGGAAGGCACGGCGGCAGTCGAGGCGCTCGTGAGCGTCTATGCCAACTGGATTCCCCGCGAGCGCATTCTCACGACCAACCTCTGGTCGTCAGAGCTCTCCAAGCTTGTCGCCAATGCGTTCCTCGCCCAACGGATCTCCTCGATCAACTCCATTTCCGCTCTCTGTGAGGAAACCGGCGCGGATGTGGACGAGGTCGCCCGTGCCATTGGCATGGACTCGCGGATCGGCCCCAAGTTCCTGAAAGCCTCCGTCGGCTTCGGCGGATCCTGCTTCCAGAAAGACATCCTCAACCTCGTCTATCTGTGCGATTCCTTCAACCTGCCCCAGGTTGCCGAATACTGGCGGCAAGTGATCCACATCAACGATTGGCAGAAGGGCCGCTTCGTCGAAAAAATTGTCCGCACTCTTTACAACACGGTGAATGGCAAGCGCATCGCCATCCTCGGATTTGCATTCAAGAAGGACACCAATGACACGCGGGAGTCGGCGGCCATCCAGGTCTGCCGGGATCTCCTGTTGGAACAAGCCCACCTCGCCATCTACGATCCACGGGTGGACACGGACACCATCCATCGGGATCTCCTCGCGGCAGGTGTGGATCCCGAGCGGCTCGCGACCCATGTCGAAATCTGCACCAGCCCCTATGTCGCGGCCGAGAATGCCCACGCGGTCGCCACACTCACCGAATGGGATGAATTCCGCACTCTCGACATGACCCGGCTCCATCAGGCGATGTTCAAGCCCGCCTTTGTCTTCGACGGGCGCGCGGTGCTGCCATCCGCCGTGTGGGCCGCCTATGGCTTTCAGGTCTTCGTCATCGGCAAGGGCGATTCACCGGCCCGGGAGAAATCCAACGTCTGAAGGACTCACGCGTCGCACTTGGAGGCTGTCTGAAAAACATAAAACTCGCCGGTCAGCCTGAAGGGAAGAGTCTTTTAACCGCAGATAGAAGAAGGTTATCATGCTGAAAACTGTCTCCAGTTACGGTATCTATCCGTGTTCTTCATCTGCGTTCATGGACGTTCATCTGCGGTTGATTGCCTCTTTTTTCTATTTTGAGACAGCCTCTTAGCCCGGATGCGGGGGGCTGCCAAGTTTCCGCAGACTCCAAAACAGTTCACGTCAATCGCTCCCTGAAATCCGAAAGGTCTCACAAATCCTTGAATTTCACGATTATCTCAAGAGGGCTGTGACAATCAGCCCGCATCAATAGCGCCTCTCCAAAACCAATCGCACTAACCAAAAACAACCATGAAACACCTGAAGTTCGCCATCCTGCTCGGTTCCTTGCTGCCATTCACCGGAATCGTCTCTTGCACCCAGTCCCTGCCTCAGAAGACAGCCGCTCATACCCCCGATCAACTCCTGGCTTCCACCGTCTTTGAGCACGTCAACGACTATCGAAAAACCAAGGGCGCCGGTG
>JBIHZT010000033.1:0-13144 GCA_044240265.1 Luteolibacter sp.
CGGCCGCTCCTACAAACTCGAATCCTCGGACAACAACTCCACCTGGAGCCTCATCACCACGGACTTCCGCAGCGGCGTCGGCAGCGGCGTCAACCCGCTGCTCCAGGACACCAACCGCTATTTTCAACCGCGCAGCGCCCGCTATTTCCGCCTCAGCTCGCTCACCTCCACCACCGGCAACAGCCTTTCGCTGTGGGAAATCAAACTCTACAATGACCCCGTTGCCGCCCCGGTCCTCGCCCGCCACGCCTCGCTCACCAGTTCGGTAGCCTCCCTGTCTAACATCTCAAACTCCGAACAACTCAAACGCGTCATCCTCGAGCTCTCCCTCGAGCGCGCCCAGGCCTGCCTCAACATCGGCGACTTCCCCGCCGCCAATCTCCTGCTCGACGACGCCCAGAACAACCTCGCCACCCCAGCCGCCACCATGGCCGCCGTCGCCACCGGCGTCACCCAGGTCCGCGCCATTCGCCCGCTCATCGAAACCACGCCCGCCACCAATCCCTACCTCAAGCGCATCAACGACGGCGCGGCGCTCTACCTCAGCACCACCACCGACCTGCCCTGGGAAAAAAACACGCCCGAGCTCAACGTCTTCGCCGATTTCAACCTCGCCCGCAGCACCGCCGGCGACATGGACGCGCTGCTCTGGGTCTTCGCCCACCCGAACAGCGGCCTGCGCCACCACCCGGAAATCCTCCGCCGCCTGCTCCGCCGCACCTACGCCTACCTCGACGCCATCAACGTCCACGGCCCGCTCCTCCCCGCCGGCCAACTCGCCAGTTTCTACGACGACTTCGCCAGCACCCCGGCCACCATCGTCTTCCGCGAGTTCCAGCTTCTCTATCCGGGCCTCATCCCCACGAACTCCAACAACGAGTGGGACAACGCCATGACCACCGCCGCCAACAACCTCTGGTCGGCCTATGGAAACCGCACCGCCTCGTGGGTCAACACCGATGTCGCCATCGCCGTGGAACTCCACAACCTCGGCATGAAAACCGGACGCCAGGAACTCATCGACAAGGGCCGCTACTTCATCGACGACGTTCTAACCAGCGGTCGCATGTTCGCCGACGGTGCAGTCGGCTACATCGGCACCCAGAACGAGGCCGGCGGCTACCAAGGCACCGTCGCCTCGTATGTGAACCGCTACTATCAGATCACCGACCGCCCGCAGGCTCTCGAAATCCTCCAGAAAATGGAATGGTATGGCCCCATCAACGGCCGCATGATCGACTGGTGGACCTCGCCTTCGTGGAAACACGCATGGAACTTCATCAGCGGCTCCGGCCAGACCGGCGAGTCCACCAACGGAAAAAACCCTTACACCCGCGCCAGCCTCGATGCCTCCATCGCCGCCGCGGCCACCGCCACCAACTGGGCCGGCAGCACCTCGGAAGTCGGCTGGTATGAAAGCGGCACCACCGCCCTCACTCGCCCTGATAGCTACACGGTCTTCGATCGCAACATCCAAGGCCCGCGTTCATGGCAAGGCGGGCTCTGGAATACCACCGGCACCCTCCGCGCCATCAACGACAACGAGTCCGGCCACCACACGATCATGGGAGCCCAGGTCATGGACCCGGATCCGAATTTCCGCGTCAACGCCTCGGTCATGGGCGTCTTCCCACGCATCCGCACCGCCACCGGCGGCTCGCGCGACACCGACGGCACCTTCGCCGAAGGCCGCCACGCCTGGCTCACTTCCAAGCTCGCCGGAGACTCCACCGTCACCGCCGATTTCAGCGCCATCGGAGCCTCCCATAAGATCCACGTTTACGGCAGCTCCACCAAAGGCACCGAGCACGATTGGACCGCGCGCCAGGTCTGGCTCAACCTGCCCGACCGCATGATCGGCCTACTCGACCTCGCGCCCAACGCCAATCTAACCGTCTACGAAGTCCAGGGTGCGATTCGCCTCGGCTACGGCGGCACCGCCTACAGTTCCACCAAAACGCTCGTCTCCACCGGCACCAACGCCTGGAGCTACGGCAACCTCCGCATCAAACTCCACGATCACAACTACGCAGAAGTCGTCCCCGAGCAATACGCCTTCCGTGTCGCCAACGCCCCGATCACCGAGATCACCCTGCGCGACCAGGTCGGCGGAGCTTCCAACAACACCCCGATCTCCTACACCGCTGGCACCCGTTGGAAATACCTCGCCGAAGTCCGGCCCAACACCACCACCAGCGAAGTCACCGTCACGGAGCTCAACCCGGCGGGCGGCCTGACCGGCATCGAAGTGCTGCATCAGGCCAGCGGCCGCCACTACCGCGTCGTCTTCAACCCCGGCAGCGCCGCCGTCGATTACACGCCTGCCATCAACTGGTCCGGCGTCGCCCGCCTCCATCACAGCGGCCAGACCAAGTTCCGCCCGGACTGGGTGCCCGCCCCCACCGGCCCGCTGCCCGGCATCGCCCTCACCAATCCGGCCATCATAGTGAGCATCCCCGCCAAGGGCCACATCGTCATCGAGGAAACCCAGTCGATCATGAAAGCGAACAACGCCGACTCGCTCGACCTCGCCTCAAGCTGGACAGGCGGCCGACCTAACAACTCACTCCTCGCAGTCTGGAACTCCACCGTCGCCTCGGCCAACACCTCGACCATCGGCGCGGGCCTCGACCTGGGCGGCATCTCGATCACCAACCCCGGTGGTGACGTCACCATCAATCCCGGCACCTCCGGCGTGCTCGGCATCGGCGCATCCGGCATCAACACCGGGACCTCCACCGCCACGCTCACCCTCAACGCGCCGCTCCGCCTCGATGCCGATCAAACATGGACCACCGGCTCCTCCGGCGCGCCCGGCTCGGCCCAGATCCTCGTGAATGGAAACGTCACCGGCTCCGGTGCGCTCACCATCGCCGCCACCGCGGGACGCAAGGTTTCGTTTTCCGGAAATCTATCAGGATTATCCGGCCTCACCATTTCCAGCGGCGCGGTCCTGGAAAACACCGGCTCGATCAATGTGAGCGGCACCATCACCAACAGCGGCACCCTCGTGTTGGCCGGCAACGCCACTCTCGCCTGCACCGGCACCTTCACCAACAACGGCACGCTCAACCTCCTCAACTGGAGTGGCTCCCTGCCCGCCGGCTTCGTCAACAACGGTACGGTCCTCTTCACCAACCAGCCACCCGCCCTCGCCGCCATCCCTGACGCGCAGGCCTATGCCGCCAGCACGCTGGCTTTCACCGCCGCCGCCAGCGACCCGAACGGCAGCCTGCAAAGCCTCACCTACAGCCTCGATCCCGGCGCGCCCGCCGGAGCCTCGATCCATCCATCCACCGGTGCCTTCAGCTGGGCCATTCCCGCCAACCAGACATCCAGCGTTCATCCCATCATCATCAGCGTCGCGGACAACGGCTCGCCCTCGCTCAGCGACACGAAGACGTTCCAAGTCACGGTGATCGGCGCGCCCCAGGTCGCCATCACCACTCCGTCTGTTAGCCCGGCGAAACTCAGCGGCAGCTCCGACCTCCGCGTCACCGCCGCCGTCACGGGAACCGTCACATCGCTCTCATGGAGCTCACTCTCCGGCCCGGCCGCCGTCACTTTCCTCGATCCATCCGCCGCCGACACCCGCGCGAGTTTCCCCGCCGCCGGCAGTTACACGCTGCAATGCACCGCCACCAACCCGGCCGGCAGCACCACCGCATCGGTCATTGTCTCGCTCAATGCCCCGGCCACCCTCACCTTCCGTCAGGGCGAAAACGGATACAGCCACGGTGCCACCATGATCCGCGCCGACAACACCACCTGGAACTCCGGCGCGCGCGACCAGATGCTCGTCGGAAAAACCGGCTCGTCCATGCGTTCGTTGCTGTCCTTCAATCTCGCCTCCATCCCGCAAGGCTCCGCCATCCAATCCGCCACGCTTGATCTCACCACATCCTCCACCGTGGGCTCCGGATCGATCAACACGCTGGAGTTGTGCAAACTCACCGCCACCCCGGTCGAGGGCACCGGCAATGGCACGGTCGCCACCGACGGCGTCGGCACCGGAGCCACCTGGACCCTTCGCGACGGAGTGAACCTCTGGACCACCGCCGGCGGCGACTTCGATCCCACCGTGCTCTCCAGCGTCCCCGGTTTCAGCGGCACCCAGGTCGGAGTCGCGAAATCCTTCGCCACCAGCGCCGGATTCGCCGCCGCCGCCCAAGCCGCGCTAAACAACGGCATCCCGCTCAACCTGCTGCTCCGCTCGCCGCTCACCGAGGCCGCCGCCACCACCAACCAATACATCCGCCTCGCCTCGGACGACACCGCCACTGCCAACCAGCGCCCCTTGCTCACCCTCGTGCTTGACGGCCCGGGCCTTCCTCTAACAAACACCGGCACCGCTCCGTCCGCCACCGAAGGAATCGCGACCGCCCTCGCGGGTTCCGTTCCAAACGCCACCGCCCTCTGGACCGAACAAAGCGGCCCCGGCATCGTCACCTTCGGCGATGCCTCCAACCCCGTGACCACCGCGCTCTTCAGCCTGCCGGGCACTTACGTCCTGCGCCTGACGGCCACCAATGCCATTGGCGAAACCACCAATACCCTCGTCGTCACCGTCAACGCCCTGCCCACCGCGCAAAACGCCAGCGCCTCCCTCGGCCAGGACAGCAGCGTGGAAATCCCGCTCACTTTCGCCGATCCGGACAGCGATCCCTTGAGGGTCATTTCCAACACCCAAGGCTCCAACGGTTCGGTTAGCATCACCGGTTCCACCGCCACCTACACGTCCAACCCTGGCTTCGTCGGCGCGGATTCGTTCACCTACACCGTCTCCGACGAACGCGGCGGAAACGCCACCGCATCTGTCAGCATCACCGTGCTCGACACACTTCCACCCGTCATCACTGTTCCCGGCAACCTCACCGCAGAGGCCACCGGACCCGGCGGCGCGACGATGAATTTCACCACCTCCGCCAGCGACGCGGTCAGCGGTGCCGTTGCCACGAACAACTCACCCGCATCCGGCTCCCTTTTCCCGCTCGGCACCACCACGGTGACCAACACCGCCACCGATGCCGTCGGAAACCAAGCGAGCCGCACCTTCACCATCACGGTTAGAGACACCGCCGCCCCCACCATCACCATCCCTGCGAACATCACCGTGGAAGCCACCAGCGCCAGCGGAGCCGTGGTGAATTTCACCACCACCGCCACTGACTCGATCAGCGGCGCGCTCGCGACAAACAACTCGCCTGCATCCGGCAGCACCTTCCCGGTCGGCACCACCACCGTCACCGCCTCCGCCACCGATGCCGCTAACAATACCGCGAGCCGCACCTTCACCGTCACTGTCAACGCCTGGAACACCGCCCCCATCCTCGTAGCCATCGGCAATCAAAGCATTGGCCAAGGCCAAACGCTGAGCTTCACCGCCAGCGCCACCGATCCGGATCTCCCGGCCCAAACGCTCACCTACAGCCTCGACTCCGGCGCGCCCGCAGGCGCATCCATCGCCCCGGCCACCGGTGCCTTCTCATGGACTGTTCCCGCCAACCAAGCCGCCGGAACCTATCCGATCACCGTCCGCGTCACCGACAACGGCAGCCCTGCGAAAGACGATTTTGAAACCATCACCGTCACCGTGACCAGCAACCTGCCCTTGCCGTGGACGAACCTCGACCTCGGCAGCGTCGGCCTGACCGGAAGCGCCACCCACAACGCAGGCACCTTCAGCCTCACCGGCGCGGGCGGCGGCATCGCGGGATCATCCGACGCCTGCCATTACGCCTATCAGACTGCCAGCGGCGATTGCGACATCCGCATCCGCGTAGACAGCCTCGCCAACACCGGCAGCGCTGCCAAAGCCGGCGTGATGATCCGCGAATCGCTCGCCGCCAACGCCATGGAAGCCGGCGTCTGGGTCAGTCCGTCCTCCGGCATCCTCTTCACCCGCCGCACCAGCACCGGCGGCAATACCGCGTCGTCATCATCCACCGGCAAGACCGCGCCCTACTGGGTCCGCCTCAACCGCGCCGGCAACACCTTCAGGGCCTACTTTTCCACCAACGGCACCTCGTGGACCCAGTTCGGCAACAACCGCACGATTTCGATGTCCGCCACGACTTATATCGGCATCGCCGTCACCAGCGGCACCACGGCAGCCACCAGCACCGCCGCCATCACCAATGTTACCGCTGCTCCCTGATCCGGTGCCCCCGGCCAGGTTTGTCCCTGCATCGGTTTGTCCGCCATTTGGCGGACAAAGGAAAACTTCCCCGGCACCGGTGAATCGCCTCATTGTTTTACAGATCATCTTCAAACCCCGAATCCCAATGAAAAACCGCAGAAACCCATTCGTCCGTTCCTTGCTTACCGCTATCGTCGTCGCCCTCACCGGCCAAGCAGTTTTCACAGCCACGTTTTACCATGACCATGCCGGCGGCGCATGGGGCGTTAACACCTCCTGGTCAACCGCGGACGATGCCACCACGCAGGATCCAGCAGGGGCTCCAGGAGCCGCGGATGACACGGTCTTCAACATCTCCACGGTGAACGCGAACCAGACTCTCGCATTCAACAACACGACCAGCAGCGCGAAGTCGATCCTGTTCCGCAGCACGGGCACGGTGACATTTCGTTCCCAATCCGGCTCCGTTAGAACCCTGAATCTGGCGGCCGGTGGTCTCACCGTGAATTCAGGCGCGGGAGCGGTTACTTTGGAAAATGTGGTCCGGTCAGCATCATCTCCACCATCGAACCCAGGAAAACCCCATGATCAAACATTCCGCCATTCTCCTTGCTGCTCTCCTCTGTAATACGGGCCTGCTCCATGCCGCTGAGACCAGCGACAAGGCCGTCATGAAACACAACGCCGCCGAGCAAGCAGCGGCATTGAATCAATACCCAGGCGGGAGGGATCGCACCACGTTGTTGAACGCGTGTTCCAAGGAAAAAAATCCACGCGGGGCTGGCAGGCGAGCGCAGTTCGCATCCGGACTCCCAATGGTTTGGCAACGCCTCGCGGGGACTGTTCCTGCATTGGAGCATTTCCTCAGTGCACGGCGGCATCGATCTATCATGGCCCATGATCAAGAACATGGGACCGAGTTTGAAAATCAAACCGGCGGACGGACTACTGGAAACTTGCCGACAATTTCAAAGCCGAACATTACGATCCGAATCTCTGCCTCAAGGCCGCCAAGGAAACGGGCTTCAAATACGCCGTTCTCACCACAAAACATCATGATGGTTTCACGTTGTGGCCCACCGAAACATCGGAGATTCGCTTGTGCACTTCACTGCCCGGACGGGATCTTGTGAAGGATTTCGTCGCCACCTTTCGCGCCAATGGCATTAGGGTCGGTTTCTATTGTTCCGGTCCCGATTGGTTCAAGGCGAAGGACTACATGTCATTCAACTATCGCAGTGAGAGCGGCGGAAATTCCTCGCTCCCGCCGATTCCCGGCCGTCTCGATCTCGACATGAATTGGGACCCCACCAAGATCAAGCCGATGCCCGCCGAGGTGCGCGCCCGCATCCAACAGGAATGCCGGCAACAACTGACCGAACTGCTGACGCGTTATGGAAAAGTCGATGTGTTGTGGTTCGATGGAGGCTCGGGCTCGGACATCACCTTGGAAGAGATCCGGAAACTCCAGCCAGGCACCGTCATCAACAACCGCGGCGGCCTGGCGGAGAAAAAGGGCGGCCCGAAATTCAACGGCGATTTATTCACCGTGGAGCACGGCGACCAACCGTCGCGCCCCCCGGGCTGCTGGGAGCAGTTGCGCATCTGGAATTCGCCTACACGGGGCTACATGAAACAGAATGAAGAGGCCTGCGCATCCACAGCATCCATCCTCAAGAGCCTTGCGCGCACCAAGGCATGGGGAGGAGCGGTGATGGCCAATTGCGGACCGCGCCCCGACGGGACGATGCCACCACCGTTCTATCAGGGAATGTCCGCGGTGCGCGACTGGATGAAAGCAAATGGTGAATCCATCGTCGGTGCTGGTCCCGCGCCACTGGACATGCAATCCAATGTCCCGGTGACCACCCGAGGCGAAACTTGGTATCTTCACCCCGTGTCCGGCTCGAAAGGCAAACTAACAGCAAAATCCGGTTCCGCGCCGGCCTCGATCAAGTCTGTCCGGCTCGTCCGGACGGGTGAGCCCCTCGAATTCAGATGGGCTGACGAGACATTGGAAATCGCATTTCCCGAACCTGCCCAAAACGCACCTCACGAAGTGGTTGCGGTGACCCTTGAAGACCCGCGCCAAGAACATTGACCGGACGCCTGCATGTTCCGCCAATCCCGCACCCTCGTGATCGCAAGTTTGCTTGCTTCCACCCTGCTGTTAACCGGCTTCGCCAGCGCCACTCCAGAATCCGCCGCCATCACCGCGCAGGTGGACAAGCCCGACATCCGCATCAGCCCATCGCTCTACGGACTGTTCCACGACGACTGCGCCTACACCGCCGATGGTGGGCACTATCCGGAAAAAATCCGCAACCGTTCCTATCTCTATCCGGACATCCCGAAATACTGGTCGCTCCTCCGCACCAGAGAAGCCAAAGCCTCCATGGCCACCATCCTCAAGCTACAAACACAAACCCGATGAACCACCTTTCGTTCCGGAAATCACTGCCCGCCCTGCTAACGTCTTTTGCCTGGATCACCTGCGCCCATGCCGGAGATGCCAACTCGTTCATCGGGAATTTCAAGTCGCCCCCGAAGGAAACGCACCCTATCCTTTGGTGGCGCTTCATGGACGACTATGCCACCCGCCAAGGCATGATGGAGGATCTGGATGCGATGAAACACATCGGCCTCAGTGGCGCGGTGGTTTCCTGCCGCTCCAGCAGCAGTGGCATCAGCAAACCGATGCCGGGAGCGCCATTCGTCCCGATGTTCACTCCTGCTTGGTGGGAAAACATGGATTTCACGCTCAAGCAAGCTGCCGACCGCGATCTCGACCTTTGCTTCCAACTCTGCCCGGGCTACGCGACCTCCGGCGGACCATGGATCACTCCAGAGCTTTCGATGCAGAAACTCGTCTGGAGCCAAGCGAACTGCAGCGCCGAAAAATCTTTCGATGACGTCCTACCCACTCCGAAGGTGGACAAGAAATGGAACTATTACCGCGATGTCGCGGTGTTGGCATTTCCTGATGGCAAAGGCCCCGCCGGATCGAAATCGAAGGTCGAGTTGTTTTTCGATAGCTGGGAAGCGCAGAACCAGAACTGGACTCCGACTTTCCGCGAGGAATTCAAGAAACGCCGGGGCTACGATCCACTGCCATGGTTGCTCGTCGCTACAAAGCGCATCGTTGGCAGAGAGGAGTTGAGCCGTCGTTTCGATTATGATGGGAAAACCACCATCGAGGAGTTGATCAATGACAACCACTTTCAACAAACGCGAATACGGCTGGTGGAGCCTGCGCATGATCGCGTCCGTCGCCCACATCAACGGCAAGAAAATCGCCTCAGCCGAGTTACTAACAGCCATGCCCGCCAACCACCACATGGACGCGGATCCGTTCAGCACGAAAGCCCAGACCGACTTCGCCTTCACCATGGGTATCAACAGCATGGCCATCCACGGATCCGGCCACAACCCGCGGCCTAAACTCAGACCCGGCATGACCTGCGGATTTTTCCCGCCGCTCATCGGTGGCAGGCAGACATGGAATGACCTTGGCGGGTCATGGATGACCTATCTGGCCTGCTGGTGCCACCTGCTGCAACAAGGTTCTCCCACCGCCGATGTGGTCAAACTGTTCCAACCTAACAAAAAAAGCCACGAACTGATTCCCGGCCATGCGAGCGCCCTCAGCAACGAGGAGTTGATCGTTTCCTCGATGACCTTCGACAGCAAGGCGCTGTGCCTGCCAAGCGGCATTCGCTATCAGATTCTGGAACTTCCGGACACCACCAAGGTCGTGAATGCCCAGCTCTCGCCATCGGGCATCGAAAAACAGACCGGGCGCAAACCGCTGCCCCAGAACATCTCGCTGCCCCTCCTACGCAAGGTGCGCGAACTCGTTCTCTCCGGTGCCACGGTGCTCGGCCCGCGCCCGGAAATCAGCGCCGGATTGACCGGCTATCCGAAATCCGACCCGGAACTCCAAGCCATCGCCAAGGAACTGTGGGGACCTGTTGGAAACGCCACCGTGAACCGCTAGGCCGGCAAGGGCCGCATCCTATCAGGAATCCCCATCATCGAGGAGCTCGCGCGCATCCAAGTGCAACCGGATTTCAAAACCGTCGAAAACCTACCGCCCGAGGACGTGCCGTGGGTCCACCGCAAGCTCGGCGACGAACTGGAACCCGCGGACATCGACTGGGACACCAAGCGCAAGAGCGGTGGCATCATGCCACTCGCCACGCTGCCCGATTGGTTGCTCAAGGGCACTCCGCGCCCGTCCACCGGAAGGCGCACGTTCTCCACCTGGAACTATATCCAGAAAGATCAAAAACTCCTTCGGTCCGGACTGCTAGGGCCCGTCGTCATCACCGTTGAAGCCGGGCCGTTGAAAAAATAAAGGTGTCAGGAATCCTGAAACAATCCCGTAAACATCACTCCGCCGCGCCCGGCAACCCATCACCATGAAAACCAAACCGAAATCGTTGTCCCGGAGCCTCCTTCTGGGAGCTTTGACTCTTTGCCTTCCAATCGCAAATGCGGCACCCGCCGCAACCGAGACCTCCGCACAACGTGACGAGCGAATGGCTTGGTGGCGTGATGCCCGCTTCGGCATGTTCGTCCACTGGGGGCTTTATTCCGGACTCGCCGGAAATTGGAATGACAAAACGGCCGGCACCAAGGGGGGAATGGAATGGATTCAGAACATCGTCAAGGCGGACACAGACACTTATGCCAAGGCAGCGCTGCCTCAATTCCAGCCTAAGCCCGGTTTCGCCCGCGAATGGGCCAAACTCGCGAAAAACGCCGGTTGCCGCTACCTCGTGTTCACGACCAAACACCACGAGGGTTTCGGTCTCTATCCGTCGAAGTTCGGCGACTACAACGCCGGTGCGAAATTGCATCGCGATCTGGTGAAGGAAATCGTCGAGGCCTGTCGTGCCGAGGGATTGAAGGTGGGATTCTATCACTCATTGATCGACTGGCATCACGATCAATATGACAACACCCGGGCCAAGGGACTTCCTTATCCGCTAGGTGGCAAGCCATTACAAAATGCCCCGCGCGAACACTCGAAATACATCGACTACCTTCACTCCCAAGTTGGCGAACTGCTGACCAATTATGGTCCGGTGGACATCCTGTGGTGGGACTTCAGCTCGAAGAATTTCCAAGGCGATGTGGCTTGGCGGGCGACAGAACTGATGAAACTGGTCCGCACCAAACAACCGCGGATCATCGTCAACAACCGACTCTACTCAGCGAACACGGTCAAATCCGGAACTGAAGAACACAAGGAATTCTCCATCGACCGCGGCGATTTCACCACTCCCGAGCAGCGCATTCCCGCCACAGGCATACCCGGCGTCGATTGGGAAACCTGCATGACACTCAACACCACCTGGGGTTACAGCGACCACGACCATGCCTGGAAAACAGATGCCAATCTCATCCGCAACCTCGTGGATATCGCCAGCAAGGGCGGCAACTATCTGCTTAACATCGGTCCGAAAGGCGATGGAAGCCTCACTCCTGAAACCGTCAGCTCATTCCAAGCCATCGGAGCGTGGATGAAGACCAATGGCGAGGCGATTTACGGCACTACGGCCAGCCCGTTCAACAACCTCCCATGGGGACGCGCCACGCGCAAAGACCGGAATATCTATCTGATCCTTTTCGATTGGCCGAAGGATCGAAAACTCCATCTGCCACTGAGGAACGCGGTGGAGCGTGCGTCCTTGCTGGCGGAACCGGGGACGATTCTTTCAACCTCCGCTACTGACGCCGGCACGGTCATCGGACTTCCCGCCAAGGCTCCGGATGGAATCGCGAGTGTGATCAAACTTACCATTACGGGCGAACCTGATGTCGTAGTGGATGGACCGGACCCCACGAAGCTCCAACCATCCAAGTAGCACCCTTGCCGTGTTTTTGATGGTTCCCGCCAGTTTTTCAACCATGAATAGGATCATTCGATCATCACTCCCTCTCCTGCTGGGCTGCATCGCCAACCTGCCCCTGCCAGCCACAGCTGCATGGGGCGACCAAGGCGATGGTTCCTATCGGGATCCCGTCCTGCCCGGCGATTTTAGCGACATCGACTGCATCCGGGTCGGCGATGATTTCTACGCCATCTCCTCCACCTTCACCTTCCAATACTCGCCGGGCATGGTCATCCTCCGCTCGAAGGATCTCGTCAACTGGTCCATCTGTGGCCATGCGGTGACCAACCTCACCGAGATCAGCCCGGAGCTGAATTGGGACCGCATGAACCGCGCCGGCCGTGGAATCTGGGCCGGCGCGATCCGCCACCACGCGGGGAAATTCCGGGTCTATTTCGGGACCCCGGAGGAAGGGTATTTCATGACCACTGCGAAGGATGTCGCCGGACCGTGGGAACCTCTCACTCGCATCAAAAAATCCGTTGGCTGGGATGATTGCTGTCCGTTCTGGGACGACGATGGCCAGGGTTATTTCATCGGCACACAGTTTGAGAAGGACCCCATCAACGGCAAAAAACACAACATCCACCTCTGGAAAATGACGCCGGGTGGCAAGGCGCTCATCCCGGACTCCGAGACGATTCTCTATCAATCCCAAGGCAGCGAGGCGAACAAACTCTTCAAACACAATGGTGTTTACTACCACTACTTCAGCGAGGTGAAAGCCGAAGGTCGCGTGCCGATGATGGGCCGGTCCAAAAACATCATGGGCGCCTACGAACGCCGCCAAATCGGCCATGTGAATTACAACCAGGATAAGGAACCGAACCAAAGCGGCATCGTGCAGGTTCAGGATGGCTCATGGTGGTTCTTCACCCACCACGGCTCCGGCGATTGGTCCGGGCGCTGTGCGAGTCTCCTGCCCATAACATGGATTGATGGCTGGCCAATCATCGGGAAACCCGGCGCGGATGGCATCGGCAACATGGTCTGGCCCGTCCGCAAACCCGTCCAAGGGATCAAGCCATCCACCCCACAAGTAAACGACGAATTTTCAGCAAACACGCTGCAGCATCCATGGGAATGGCATTACCAACCGCGCTCC
>JBIHZT010000492.1:0-3435 GCA_044240265.1 Luteolibacter sp.
GGATCAAAGAATACCGCAGGTCCGGAGGTCAGAGGTTCCGCCATCTGGCTCCAGACAACTTGGGGCCTCGATGGCATCGCGGATTTCTCATTCAGCGTCAATGACCAGTCCTTCCAGCCGATCGGCGAATCCTTCCAAATGACTTGGCCCGCCTACCGCGGCGACCGCATCGGTTTGTTCAGCTATAACTCCGAGAATGAAGCCAGTTATGCCGAATTCTACTGGTTTCATTATGATTACAGTAGCCCGACTTCCCCATCCAAAAGCCAACAACCATTGAAATGAAGACCATCTCCATCACGGCCATCATCGCCACATGCCTCATCGGTCACGCCATCGCAGCACCACCCACCTCACCTGAGGTGTTGTTATTCTCCTTCTTCCGAGATAACGGCAAAAACGGCGTTTCCCTTGCAACCAGCGACGACGGCGCGGAATTCAAACCGCTCAACGATGACAAGCCGGTTTTCACCCCGCCGAACTGGCCGGGACAGAATCTCACCCGCGACCCATCGATCCTCTATCACAACGGAACATTTCACATGGTGTGGACCTCGCATTGGACCGGTCGGATCTTCGGCTATGCATCCTCAACAAACCTCGCCGATTGGTCGAAGCCCGTCCAGGTCCGGCCCTTCCCCGAATCCCTTCCCAAGGACGAACAACCCGACAACGTCTGGGCTCCGGAAATCCATCACGACCCGGTGAAAGACGATTTCTTCATCCTCTTCGCCAGCACCATACCGCGTGAGAAGAATGATGACGACGCCAGCAACAACAACGGCAAACCCGGCTCCCAATACGACAACCGCGTGTTCATCACCCGCACCAAGGATTTCAAAAGCTTCAGCGACGCGAAACTCTACTTCGACCGCGGCTTCGCCTCCATCGACGCCGTCATGAAACCGGATCCGGCAAAGAACAACTGGGTCATGATCATCAAATGCTCGCGCGATGAATCGCTGGAAACGATGCCCGGCCGCAACCTGTGGATCACCCGCAGCACCGGAATGGACACGGACAAGCCGGACTTCGCTCCACTAACGGGCCCCATCGCCGGCAACCATTCAACGATGTTCACCGACCCCAGCCCACGCAAGTCCATGGCGGAAGGCCCGAGCCTGCTACTCCACAATAAGATCTGGTGGTTCGTCTGGGACGAACCCGCCGGCGGCCACCTGCAACTCGCCACCTCGACCGACCTGCAAACCTGGGACCACAAGCAGAACGTCAAATTCCCACCCCGCGCCCAGCACGGCACACTGTTCCTCGCACCCAAGTCTTCCGTCGCATGGCTCAAACCATGATCTTCGCCTGGATAATTTGAAGATCTCCAGAGCTGTTGGGGGTTCAAAGGCCATTATCGCCATCCGCCACAAATCACCTGACGCCAGCATCATCGTCAATACCACCTGCGAGGCCGATGATGACATCCATGGCGTTGACGATGAGGATTCAGCAGGACCTGAAGGAGTGGATGCGGTCGCGGCAGATGGTGTTGAAACTGAGGATGGCGATGGTCGCCCTGCCAAAAATCACTGCCGGCACAAGCGCGTAAGAACAGGGACGGAACTTCCATCTTGCCCGTCGGTGACGGGTCATTTAGACCGATCATATGAAAAAAATTTCCGTCAGCGAATTTACGGCGAAGTCCCATCAATTGCCCGACGCCGTGCGGAACACCGGCGAGGACCGGGTGATTTCCAGACGGTTGAACCCGTCGCTCCGGCAGTTTCCAGCTAGCCGATGAACAAAAACCTTCAGCTCACTCTCGCCTGGTTCGTCCTCGCCTTCCTCGTCACCGGCGCCGCCATCTGGCAGGCGCAGGTCGCCGTCGCCCGCGACATCGCCGACAGGCAACGGCAACTGCCGCCGCCGCTGAAGATACGCCGCGCCGAGCGCCCGCCCGCTTCACCCGCACCTGTCGCCGACTACGCCACTCGCCGGGCCCAAGGCCTCACCGAGCGGGAGATCGGTTGGATCGTCGAGGATTTCCAGTCCGCCGGACTCGACCTTGGCATCCGCGTCGCGCCGAAGGAGGCCTATCTCGCCCAGCGCAAGGCGCAGGACCGCTGGTATCACGCGGCGCTTGTCGAAGCGTGGTCGCTCACTCCCGGGCAATCCGCCCAAGTCGCCACAAAACTCGCGGAACTCTACGATCAGGCCAAAGCGGACTTCATCGAAGCGCTCACCGCCGGCCCGCGCCCCTTCGAGCACAACGGCAAGTGGTATAACATCACAAGCGCCGACCCGATTCACCGCTTGATTGATGCGAATTCCCGATTCCTGGACCCCGCAGGCCCGTTCCTGCCATGGAATCTCTGCAAAATGGCGAACGAGCTTCACTCGAATCCGATCGACATTAAAATCAGAGGGATTCCCGAAGTAACTGACGACAATCTCGAATTGGCAACGCCGTATCGCATTGCCCCGGCCGCGCCCAGCCTGGTCACGGTCGATCGACTCCTGCCACAATCCACCGCGATGCCGACGGAAGAACCCATCCAGGTGTTGCCCGAGGATCGTGGAATGCTCGCGCAACTCCGCAAGCTCCACCCCGTGCAGCTCAAGCTCCTACTCCTCATCGCGCCGGAGAAGGTGAGGGAGATCCGAAACGCGCTGGATGCGCTGGAATAATCCCCCGCCTGGCGGGCATTGAAGAACAGGCAGGAATGCCTGTGTCACATTAGATGGCGGCGAGAATGCCGTTGAAAGTCGCGCTCGGCCGGAGTGCTGCGTTGGCTTTGGCTTCGTCCGGGAGGTAGTAGCCGCCGATGTCGACGGGGTGGCCTTGGACGGCTAGCAGTTCCTCGACGATGCGGGCCTCGTGGGTGAAAAGTTGGTCGGCGACGGGAGTGAAAATGGTCTTCAACTCCGCGTCGTCGTTTTGTGCGGCGAGCGCCTGGGCCCAGTAGAGCGCCAGATAGAAATGCGAGCCGCGGTTGTCGATGGTGCCAAGCTTGCGACCGGGCGAGCGGTCGAATTCGAGAAACTTGCCGGTGGCGGCGTCGAGGGTATCGGCGAGGACCTTGGCTTTCGGAAGGTGGAAGGTTTCGCTGATGTGTTCGAACGACGGGGCGAGGGCGAAGAACTCGCCGAGGGAGTCCCAGCGGAGATAGTTTTCCTGGGTGAATTGCTCGACGTGTTTCGGCGCGGAGCCGCCGGCGCCGGTTTCGAAGAGGCCGCCGCCGTTCATGAGGGGGACGATGGAAAGCATCTTGGCGCTGGTGCCGACTTCGAGGATGGGGAAGAGGTCGGTGTTGTAATCGCGCAGGACGTTGCCGGTGACGGAAATGGTGTCGAGGCCCTGGACGATGCGTTCCAGCGAAAAGGTGCAGGCTTCGGCGGGCGGGAGGATGCGGAGGTCGAGGCCGGTGGTGTCGTGGTCCTTGAGGTAGGTTTCGACCTTGGCGATGATCCGGGCGTCGTGGGCGC
>JBIHZT010000320.1:0-5069 GCA_044240265.1 Luteolibacter sp.
TTGACCACCCGAACGGTGGTGGCGAAGGCAAGTCGAAGTCCGGTGGTGGTCGTCAGCACCTTCTCAGCCCATGGGGCCACGCGAAGGGTCAGAAGACTCGCAACAAGCGCAAGACCACCAGTGTCTTCATTGTCGAGTCCCGCCACAAAGCGAAGAAGAAGTAATCTAGCAAAATCTTTACCTCACTCCTCTCATGCCACGCTCACTTAAAAAAGGCCCATACGTCGATCAGAAGCTTCTCGCGAAGATCGACGCCGTCGCCGAAGCCGGATCCGACCGCAAGCCCATCAAGACATGGAGCCGCAAGTCGATGATCACTCCTGATTTCGTCAGCCACAACTTCGCCGTGCACAACGGCAAGACCTTCGTTCCCGTTTACGTGACCGAAAACATGGTTGGCCACAAACTCGGCGAGTTTTCTCCGACCCGTCTGTTCCGCACTCACGGCGGTATCGGCAAGAAATAATCCGTCCTGCTCAATTCCTCCACGTCCATGCGTTCCACCTTCCATCTCAATGCACTTGTCGCAGCCCTCGGGTTGTCGGCCGCTGCCGAGATGTGCATGGCCCAAGCGCCGACCGCCGAGGAATACCAGGAGATCATCACGACTCTCCAGGAGCAGAACAAAACCCTTCAACGCAGCCTTGCCGAGGCAAACGGCGGCGAGAAGCAAGCATCCGAGCAACTCACTCAGGTCCGCGAGCGTCTCGAAGCCCTTGGCAAGAACCTGCTCGACGGGGGAGACGACCGTCTCGTCCAGGCTGCCGCGGATTTGCAAATCGCAAACGAGCGCACCAGCCAACTCGAAAGCTCCGTCACCAAGCTCGCCTCCGCCGTCATGGACTACCTCCGCCAGGCGGTGGTATCCGATCCGGACGCAAGACTTCGTGTGGAAACTTCACTAAGAGAGCTTGACGCTGTCCTCGGACTGCGCCAGAAGCCCCTCCCCGATGTTCGTAACGGCTCGCTCCAGCAAGCCCGGATCGTCAGCATCGACCAGGAAAGCGGCATGTTGGTCTTCAATCTCGGCGAAAGCCAGGGTGCGAAAATCGGCATGACATTCCGACTCACCCGCGGGCAACAGCCCTACGGTAAAGCCATTCTAGCCGACGTCCGCAAGGGCGTCAGTGGTGCCTTTGTCGAATACCTCGACAACGTCGCCGAATCTCCACGCCCCGGCGACCTCGCCGTTCTCGAAACACAAGCATCCGCGCAGTAACCACTCACGTCCGACGTTCCATGGAAGTCAAAAGCACCACTAAATTCGTTCGCCTCTCGCCTAAAAAGGCGCGTGACGTCGCCCGCGAAATTCAAGGTCTCGCCGTATCGAGCGCCCTTGATATTCTGACCTTCACTCCCAAGAAAGCGGCACAGCTGATTGGCAAGACGCTCAAGACCGCCATCGCGGACGCGGAAAACAATTTCTCGCTTGATGCCTCGACGCTCGTGATCAAGGAAGCCGTCATCGGCGCAGGCCCAACCCTCCGCCGCTTCAAGCCACGGGCCAAAGGCTCCGCCGGTCCAATCCTCAAGCGCACCAGCCACATCTCGATCACTCTCGTCGGCTCCGCCCCCGAGAAGAAAAAGAAGGTCGCCCGCAAGGTCGCCAAACAAATCAAGGAAACCCCGGCAGCTCCTGTCGCCGCTGCTGAAGAAGCCTGAACCACTCTCATTTAATCTCATCCCTCACCGACCATGGGCCAAAAAGTAAATCCGATCGCATTCCGTCTCGCCGTCAACAAAGACTGGCGCTCGAAGTGGTATGCCAGCGGCAAAGACTACACCAACAAGCTGCACGAAGATCTCGCGATCCGCGGCTACCTGAAGAACAAGCTGGTTAATGCCGGTCTGGCCCGTGTGGTCATCGAGCGTGCCTGGAACAGCGTTCGCGTCACCCTTCACACTTCCCGCCCTGGTCTGATCATTGGTCGCCAAGGCAAGGAAATCGAAGTGATGACCAAGGACATCACCAGCCTCTGCAAAGGTGCCCAGGTCAAGATCGACATCATCGAAATCCGCAAGCCGGAGCTCGATGCCCAATTGGTCGCCGAACAAATCGCCGTGCAACTTGAGCGCCGGATTTCCTTCCGCCGCGCCATGAAGCGTGCGCTGCAAACCGCCATGGAATTCGGTGCCGAAGGCATCCGTCTCCGTTGCGCCGGCCGCCTCGGTGGTGCGGACATCGCCCGTGCTGAAGGCTATCGCGAAGGCAAAGTGCCTCTCCAAACTCTCCGTGTTCCTCTCGACTACGGCTTCGCCGAAGCCCGCACCTTGTATGGCATCATCGGCATCAAGTGCTGGGTCAACAAGAAGGAAGACGACGGCACCGGCAAGCAACCCCAGGGTCGCAACGATCGCGGTGATCGCCGTGGCGGCGGCGGTGGTGATCGCGGAGGCGATCGTCGCCCGAATCCACGCAACTGATATTTCAATCTCCCAATTCCCAATCAACCATTTTCATAGAAGGACCGAGTTATGCCTTTGATGCCCAAACGAACCAAGTTCCGCAAGAGCCACCGCGGAAGCCGCTCCGGTAACGCCCAGCGCGGAACCACCGTCGCCTTCGGTGACTTCGGTCTCCAAACCCTCGACCGCGGATGGATGACCAACCGCCAGATCGAAGCTTGCCGGATCGCGATCAACCGCTCCCTGAAGCGGAAAGGAAAAGTCTGGATCCGGATTTTCCCGCACAAGTCGATCACCTCGCGTCCTCCGGAAACCCGGATGGGTAAAGGTAAAGGCGCTGTCGAAGGTTGGGTAGCTGTCATCCGTCCGGGCAATATGCTTTTCGAAATCGGCGGTGTCCCTGAGTCCGCAGCGAAGGAGGCCATGCGTCTCGCTTCCTACAAACTCGGCATCCGCACCCGCCTCGTCGCCCGCAATGCGCACGCTTGATCCGTCCGATCAAATCCAAATCGATATCTCACAGAATTATGGCCAAAACCAAAGCCAAAACGACTAGCGAACTCTCCGCCGACGAACTTCAACTTCGTCTGAAGGAGCTCAAGCAGGAAGCTCTCAACCTCCGTCTCCAACGCGCCACCGGCACTTTGGAAAACCCCGCCCGCATCAAACAAGTGCGCCGCGAAACCGCGCAAGTGCTCACGGCCGTCACCGCCAAGTCACTCGCCTAATTTCAAGATAATTACCAATTGCTACCATGAGCGAGACTCCTTCGGACGCACAAGTCCACCTTCGTAAAACCCGTGTTGGCGTGGTCATTTCCAATAAAATGGACAAGACCCTCGTCGTCGAACACGTTGCCCGCGTTCCCCATCCGAAATTCAACAAGATCGTCAAGCGCTCCAAGAAATACTACGTGCATGACGAGAGCAACCAGGGCCAGATCGGCGACCGCGTCCGCATTGTCGAAACCAAGCCGCTTTCCAAACTGAAGCGCTGGACACTCGCCGAAGTCATCTCGCACTAATCAATTTCCGCTTTTCAGCATCTCAGCATCTCAGCATCTCAGCATCTCAGCTTTTACCTAATTTACAGTCATGATCCAGATGGAAACCATGCTCGTCGTCGCCGACAACACCGGCGCGCGCAGCGCAAAAATGATCGGCGTGCTCGGCAAGCGCAGCCGCACCGCTTGCATCGGTGACGTGATCACCTGCCACATTCGCGATTCCATCCCGACCGCCGCCGTCAAAAAAGGCAGCGTCGTCAAGGCCGTCGTCGTCCGCACCGCCTATCCGATCCGCCGCGCCGACGGTTCGGTCCTCCGCTTCGACTCGAATGCGGTGGTCATCATCGACAAGGACAATAACCCGCGCGGCACCCGGATCTTCGGACCCGTGGCTCGTGAGCTTCGTGAGCGTTCGTTCATGAAGATCGTTTCCCTCGCACCCGAAGTTCTCTGAACCTCCGGCATCAACTCCTCACACTCCCAATTTCATGAGCCGCATCAAGACCCACGTCAAAAAAGGCGATCAAGTCGAAATCATCGCAGGCAATCACAAAGGCAAGCGCGGCACCGTGCTGCTTGTGAACGCTGCCAAGGGTAAGGTCACCGTCGAAGGTGGCCGCCCGGTCATCAAGGCTGTCAAAGCCACTGAAGCCGACTCCGGCGGTCTCAAGACCATCGACGGCCCTGTCCACATCTCCAATGTCAAGAAAGTGGGCTGAAGCGCAAGCTTCCGCCCGCGCTTAAGCGCCTGAGCAATCAGCGCTGACCCGCTAAAAACATGAGCACACCAGCACTACAACAACACTATAAGGACAAGGTTGTCCCGGCTCTCAAGAAGAGCCTTGGATACACCAATGCCCACCAAGTTCCGCGTCTCGAAAAGATCGTGGTCACGTCCTGCATGGGCAAGTCCCCGGATCGCAAGGTCGCCGTCGATGACGCTGTCAACGAGATCCAGAAAATCACCGGCCAGCGCCCGTCCATCACGTTCTCGAAGAAGGCCGTCGCCAACTTCAAGCTGCGTGAAGGTGAAGCTCTCGGCGCCCGCGTCACTCTCCGTGGCCCGCGCATGTGGGAATTCCTGCACCGGTTCATCAATATCACCTCGCCGAACATCCGCGACTTCCGCGGGATTTCCTCGAAGTCGTTCGACGGCCGCGGCAACTACGCCTGTGGCATCAGCGACCAGTCCATTTTCCCGGAAATCGAAATCGACCAGATCAAGCGCACCATCGGCTTTGACCTGATTTTCGTGACCTCCGCGCCGACCGACGCCGAAGGACGCGCCCTGCTCATGGAGCTTGGCATGCCGTTCCGCGACATGAAGAAGGCCAACGAAGTTGAAGCCGAAGCCGTCGCTGCCAACTAACACACCGCACCCCATCTAAAAGAAAGCACCTGTTATGGCAGTTCTCACCGATCCAATCTCCGATTTTCTCACGCGTTTCAAAAACGCCGCCCGCGCCGGCAATGAGGAATTCACCGCTCCTTACTCCAAGATCAAGGCGGACATCGCCCGCATCCTCCAGGAAGAAGGCTACCTCTGGAACTATGAAGTCGTCACCGGCGAGCGCACCACGCTCAAGCTGAAGCCGAAGTTCATCGACGGCCGCTCGGTCCTCACCGACCTCAAGCGCGTCTCCACTCCCGGCCGCCG
>JBIHZT010000322.1:0-5065 GCA_044240265.1 Luteolibacter sp.
GATTTGTCGATAGGCTTGCTCAGATTTCCTTCTCGTCCAGCCAGCGGAAGGAGACGACATCGTAGCGCCTGCCGAAACGTTTGTTCGTGGCCGAGGTCATCTTGGTCGAACCCGGGGCGACCGCCGCCGGATCCGCTGGATCCAGATAATCCGCTTTTCGTTGTACCACGACTTCACACCAGGCGCGGGCGACGACTTTGTTCGACTTGTCCCGGGAGTCGCCGTAGCCCCGGATGGTGAAGGTGTCATCACGGGCGGAGAGGATCGGCGCGACGGGCCGGAGGATGTCGGCCTGGCGGATCCAGCCGGGAACGCCGAAGGCGGACCAACCAAGCGCGGCCTCGGGGAACTTGTAGTCGTGGGTGGTGCCGGCCGGCAGGTCGGTGATTTCCACGGAGTTGTTCTGCAGCGCATTGAAGGGATTTTTCGGGTTGTTCCTCATGTCCGCCAGGTTGTCGAGAGCCTTCTGGATGGTGGAGGCGATGGCGAGATTCTTGTTGCTGGCATTGAGCTGTCGGTTCACGAACTCGGAGAGCGAGAGGAAGGGGCCGCGCTGTTGGATCTGCTTCACGATTTCATCGGCGAGGACGTCGATCTGCTCATCGGTGAGCACGCGGTGGCCGGCGAATTCCACGGCCTGCGGGAAAGATGCGTTGGACTCGCCTGAACCGGAATCGGAGCCCAGGTCGCCGGCGATCGAAGTGCGCGGATACGAATAGGAAGCGGCTTGGCCTGCCTTGGTGTTGCCATTGGCGGCGAGGTAGGGCACCTCGGCGTCCCGGCTCTGGCGGAGCAAGGATTTCCATGCCTCCAGCGAGGTGGAGTTGATGTTGAACATGCCCTCCACTTCGAATTTCGAAGCGATGGATTCGAAGGAATACATGCCGGTTTTTCCGTCCTTGGCGGTGGAGTTGGCATTAGAAACCGCTTGCGAGACATCGACCTTGCCAGCGACCTCCGCCGCATCGCGGGACGGCAGGTAGGAGCGGTTGGGAAGCGGCGTCTTCAGTTCGAGATGATCCTGGTAAACGCTGGTGAGCGAGCGCTTGGAGTTTTTGCTGTAATCCTGCAAGTCCGGCGCGATCGACGAGACGAACCAGTCGTCGAAGAGCAGGTGGTTAAGGATGAAGGTGTCGTCATTGCACATGCCATTGTTGAAGGAGGTGCTGACGGAGACCTGGTCCGGCGCGAAGATGGGATTGGCGGATCCATTGCCGATCAAGTTGAACTGAAAAGGCGGGATGGGGTTGTTGCCGCGGGCGTCGAAATGCTGGAGGTCAGCGAGGCTTTGCAGCGGGCGGGTGGGGATCTCGGCCATCACGCAGCGGGTAAGCCCGTCGCCAGAGGCCATCCCGGAAACGATGTAACTGCTGTTGGTGGCCTTTTCATACTCGGGAATGGCGAGATTGTCGTTCCATCCTAAGACGTCCTGGAAGGCGAAGTCGTAGGGCGCGTTCACCGGATGATAGACTCCCGCGCCTTTCATCGAGTTGACCGCATTACTGTCATCGCCGAAGCCGATTTCGGTGTAGGAGCACAGCGGGTTGGCTTGCAGCATGCCTTTGGTGTAAAGGTGTTTGTGCTTTGCGGTATCTCGCGACATCGGACTTGCCATGCGGTAGGCGAAGACGGCGCTGGCGAAGGGCAGATTCTTGATCCCCTCGACACTGGCGATGGTGGAGGAGGAAGGCAGATTGGCGGCCGTGAGTGGAGGATAAAGAGCCGTGGCCACTTGATCGCCGCCCAATTCCGGGACGTTGTAAATCATGCGGTGGGATGAGCTTTTGCCATCGCTGACCATGTCGAAAATGATTCCGATGCCTGTTTTTTGGGCTCCATCCCGACCCGATTCCTGGGTGATCCCGTCGTACATGACACGATCCACTGCGAATGTGTCGGCTGCTGCGGCATAGACGTCCGCCCTCTGGTTGATCCCGAAGAACATGAAACCGCCGTTCGGGCGATAGCCCTGCGTCAGGTTGATGTTGCCGGCCTGGCTGTCCCGCTTGGGAGTTGGATCATTGAGTCCGTAGATGCGTGTCTGACCGGGTCGCAAGGTGCCGCTGGGGATTTTGATGATGAAGGTGTGATAACTGTTAATATCGGTCTTGGTGATGTCCGCGAGAGTCGAGTCCTGTAGCACCACGCCTGCGACTTTGAAGCGGAAGCGGAGCGGAGTGGTCTGCTGGATTTTCACCTCGATGTTGTTGAAGGCCAACTCCACGTTGTAGGGATTCCAAAGCGTCAGCACCGGAGTGATCATCAAGCCGGCGCGGTAGGGCTTGGCCGGATCGGGAGGACTGCTTGCCTTGTCGGAACAGAGCGAGTAAATCCACTGAATCCGCGCGATCTGGGGCATGCGGCGGACGGTGTCCACGAAATCGAAGCGACTGGTGTTGGTGCCGCCACTGAAGACCGGCATCGCGGTTCGCGATGCGCTTGAGGTGCTCAACTTCTTATACTGGAGCATGTAATCCACCAACGCGGTCCAAGAGGAAATGGGCGGAACCTGCTCCCAAGAGGCCCCGTTCGCATTGTTGCGATACCCGGCCCAGGGATAAATCACCGGCCTGGTGGCATTCCCGGATGCCGGCGCCTTCGAATACGTCTGCACCTTGCCGGGCTGGAGCGTGAACAACGGAAGATTCGAGGATGGCAACGAACTGAAGCGCTCGGAAAACAGTGAAAAATCCCGTCTCCAGCCGCCGGTAGCCGTGTTGGTGAGCAAGCCGCGGCTGACTGCCGTCAGATCATGGACTTTTTTCAACTCTGCGACCGGGTTCACCAGCTTGAGGTTTCCAGTGGTGGGGACCGTTTTCCCCAGAGCGTAGGTGTCTACGTTCTCAAGCCCGAAGGATTTGGCGTCAGCCCTGCCATTGGAGCGCACCCGTTGCTGCCACGCCACCGGTCCGGTAGGTTTGGCGACACGGTCGGTGTTGATCATGGCTTTGGAGTTCTCGCCGCTGGTCCACCAGGCCAAGGATCCCTTGGACGCGCCGACCGGGGTTGGCTTCATGTAAACCTGGCGGTTCGGGTCGGTGACGCTGCCGGTGGAAACCATGGGAACAAAGCCTGTGGTGACCTTGTTCGCGAGGTCGGGGAATTGATTGACCGCCGGGCTGGTGGCGGCGGCGGTGGAAGTCAGCCAACCAAGAAAACGTCCGGTGGCGGGAGTTCCCGGAAGATCACTCGGATTCCCGGGCAACTTCTTGGAACCGTAATCCGGGACAACTGGCTTGCCGGTGACATCATGATCTGCACCTTCCCAGCTCCGCCAAGCGCCGGTGACCGGCGGTTTGGAGGGGTCAATCACGCCCGAACTGGCGGTGATGCGAGTGTCCTGCCCGGTCGTCAACTGGAGCTGGCCGAGCGCGAGCTGGATGGAGAGCTGCGCGTTACTCCGGGCCTCCGCCATGGCCATGGAGCTCGACGACGCCCGCAGCGAAATGGAGGACAGGGAAAGCAGTCCGACCGCGATCACCGTCAGCAGGATCATCAGACTGAGGGTCACAATCAGCGCGAATCCATTTTTCGAGAGTTTTCCGCAACGCTTCAAAGTGGGTTTCATGTATTTACATTACCATTACCAAAAACCCCGGCGCAATGGATAAATTCATGGAATTTTTGTAATTCCACAACAAAGCCGCCGAGTCATCCGGCCCGGGAGCTGCCGGAGATCAGAGAATGATCGCTACTTTCAATCCTTCCTGCCGGATGTTGACCTGCATTGCGTCCTCGATTTGCTCGAGCGGGAACCGGTGGGTGATCAGTTCCTCCACTGGAAGCCCGATCCCCTGGGCCCGGCGCAGGAAATTGTAAGCGATGGGGTATTCGTCAACCGTGTAAACCCATGAGCCGACGAGCGAAATTTCCTTCGCGCAAATATCGCGGTGGGGATTGATCTCACAATTTCCGTTGTCCACGAAGAAACCGACCTCGCAGATTCCCCCACCCCGCTGGACGTATTTCCAGATGTTGCTCGCCGCGGTGGGGACTCCCGTGCATTGGAAGGCGAAATGAGCGCCGCGGCCGCGGGTGGCGGCTTTCACCGCTTCGGTCACGCCGTCCGGTCCTTCGAAAAGTTTGTAGTTGATGGTGGCCTCGGCACCCATTCGGCGCGCCATGTCGAGACGGCTTTCATCCCCGTCCAGCGCGATGATGTGTTGCACACCCGCCGCGCGCACCGCGGCCAGCATGAGAAGACCGATGGGTCCGCAGCCCTGGATGAGCACGCGGCTGCGGAAATTGATCAGCCCGGTGCTCTTCGCCCGCTCCAGCGCGTGAACCACCACCGCGGCGGGCTCGATGAGCATGCGCAGGTCGAGGCTCAGGTCGTTCACCACAAAGAAGGTGGAGTCGGCGCGCACGATCATGTATTCCGCGAAATAGCCGTTGAGGTGAGTCTCATCGTCCGGGATGAGTCCGTGGACACGGAGGCTTTCGCACAGGTTGAGCCGCGCCGGAGTATAAAGGCAGGCATCGCACTTTCCGCAATTGCTCACGCTCGTCACGATCCTGTCCCCGACGGCCACGGGCTTCCCGCCGTTATCCCTTGTGACGTTTTTACCCAGTTTCACGACTTCGCCGGTGCCCTCGTGTCCGAGCACCAAAGGCGCAAGTTTCATCGGGTCGCCGCGGAATTCATGGACGTCGGTTCCACAAATCCCACAGCCTTCGACGCGGATCAGAATTTCGTCGTCGTTGATGGCCCGGATCGGAAAGGTTCGGATTTCGATTCTCCCCGGCCCGGTGAGAACCGCGGCGCGGCAGGTCTTCGGATCCTTCGCGGGGGCCTGGCTCGATGGATCGGGCGCGACCGCATGATTGGCCAGCACCTCCCTCACGATGCGGCTGACTTCGTCCCGGTTCAGTGATTGCATGATCGCTTTGGTGTCGGGTGTTGTTCTGGAAAAACGGAGTCGGACCAATAAATCCTAACGTTTGATTTTATTCCTCTCCTTGAGCCACTTGCGGAAGTCACCGCCGTGGGAGTCCGGCAGCGTGCGCTGGCCGAGCCAGTCCTGCAGCGGCTTGATCGGCGCGACCTGGATGGGCAGGTGGTTCA
>JBIHZT010000321.1:0-5065 GCA_044240265.1 Luteolibacter sp.
TTCGTGGTCTTCGATCAGGACGATGGGAATGGGGGCTTGGGTCATGAGAGTGGAAATTTCATTTCGACGAGGGTGCCGCCGTTTTCGCGGGGCAACCATTCGCAGGTGCCGCCGATGGATTCGAGACGCTGGCGCATGTTGATCAGGCCGTCCTCGCCGGGACCGCCGCCCTTGGCGGTGAAGCCGCGGCCGTTGTCGGCCACGCGGATGAGGAAGCGGCCGGCTTCGTGCCGCAGCGTCAGTTCCACTTCGCTCGCGGCGGCGTGTTTGACGATGTTTTGCAGCGCCTCCTTGAAGGCGAGCGCCACTTCATGACGCGTGCCGGTGCGCAGCGGGACATCCGGGAAATGGTTAGGCCCGTCGATCCGGCAGGTGATGCCGAGTGGGGACAGGTAGTGGTTGGCATTCTGGACGAGAAACGAGGCGAGCGCCATGAGCGTGTCGTTGCGCGGGTTGACCGTCCACACGGCTTCATCGAGCGATTCCATCGCCTCGCGGGCGCAGGCGGTTAGTGCGGCGAGATCGGATTTCGCCTCGGGCGGCATGGCATGTTCGCGGGCGAAAACATCCTGCAAGACCGCAAGCTGGGCGAGGCGCGCGCCGACGTCGTCATGCATGTTGCGGGCGATGCGCGAACGCTCAGCCGCTAGGGCCGACTTTGCCTCCAAGCGGGCGATTTTCCGGCGCGCGAAATAACGGGACACCAGCACGCCGGCGAGCAAGGTGACGCCCCCGATGAGCCACAGGAAACCCGCGGTCTGGGTGAAATGTGCATCCACCGTGAACGGGAGCTGCAACACCGATGCATCCCAGGTGCCGTCACTGTGCGCCGCCTGGATTTCCATCTGAAAATCACCCGGCGGCGGACATGGGATTTCCAGCAGCAGCGAGTCCGAGCTCTGCCAATCGTGGCTCACCCCCACCACTTTCCAGCGGTAAAGCACGTCAACCGGTTTCCCGGATTGGGGGATTTCCCATTGAAACGCGAGACGCTGGATGCCCGGAGGAACCCGCAGACCGTCGCCGACAGGGAGTAGGTGGTCATCCGCCTTCAGAGAAACCAACCGCGCCGTGCGGGTTTCATATACCTCCACCTCGGCCAGCATCGGCGAGAGCGGCACCGGGTTCTCAGTGGAAATCCGCAGATATCGTCCGCGAAACACTCCCTCGCCGTTGGATGCCCGTAAAACATCCGCCTCACCCTGCGCGGGATAAGAACCATCCGGCCGGTTCAGCACCTGCCAGATGGGAGCGGCAGCCTCTTTGGGATCCTGCTCATAGAGACGAATCCGCATCCTGCCAAAGCGGTCCAAATTGAAAGGGTCTCCACGCTGTCGAAGCGTCAGGTGATCGAAAGCACGCTCCTTCCCGAGGTCGATTTCAAAATGGAAATCCTTGCCGGTCACATACTCCGCCGGGTGGGCAATCGTCGATGGCCATCCGTCGGTGAGCGCATCGGCCGTCATCGTTTCATACTCGAAATACAGCGGATGCGTCGCGGTGACTGGAGCGCCGAGCGCCACGTTCGTCGTCGTGGAAATCACCTCCGCGCGGAACTCGGTGAGCACGAAATCCCTCTGCCTCGACCAGGACATCAGCGGGCCGGCGTTGAAATCCGCACTGCGGAACACCGGAAACACGTCCACCCGGAATCCCGTGATTGCCTTGCCCCGCGTGCGCGCCGAGATCCAGTACATGTTGTCTGGAATTTTGCCCGTCACGATATAAGAAACCTCGTCTGCGATCAGCCGGTTGCCCGGCCCCCGCCGCAAGTTGGAAGTCGTCGCCCCGAAATTGAACATCGGCAGGTCGTGCCACTCGCTCTGATAGCCAGGCTGCGTGTCGGTCGTGTAGCTGATGGAAAAATACGCGAACGATGCGTTCGGTCGGCCGGACATGAAAAACATCGTCAGGTTCAGCAAATCCGCCTCGATCGGCTCCGCCGCCACAAAAATCGCTGCCTGCGCCTCCTCGAAGTGCGGCTCCACGCTCCACCCTTTCGGCGAGGCCTCCCAACCGTCGATCGTGCGTTTCACATCCTCCTCGGTTCCGGCGTGGTAGGTCGTCATCACCTCGCGAAACGCCACCGACGACCGCGCCCATGCGGAAGCCGTCAGTGCCATAATCGCAAGGACCAGCGCCAGAATCGGGAATGGATTTTTCCGGAAAACCATCAGGTCCGGAAAACCTACCCGCCACCCCGGGCCTCGTCAACGCATCCGCCGGATTCCGGCATCGCATGTTCATGCGATGCCCGCTGCGCCGGACCTCTTGGACTGCTTGCAGCCTGCTGCCGCTTTCGCCGAGACAGCCTGCTGTCAGGCGGCGGTTTCACTGAGATGAGGAAGAAAATGCCAAGTGCTCCGTGGGCCGGGGTTGTCGGGATCGCAGCAGGCTGCGTATCCCAAAGCGGCAGCAGGCTGCAAGCAGTCCAAGGACTTCGATCAACTGCGGTCTCCGAGCTCGGCCTCCCGCATTTCTTTGACTTCCTCCGCGCTGAAGACCCGGTCACCCCAGGTTTCCTTCATTCGTCGGCGGTGCTCCTCGATATCGAATTTTCGCACATTCCGGTTTCCCGGCGGCGAAAGCCGGTCCACTGGCTTGCCGTGCTTGGTGATTTCGATCTCTTGGCCATCGGCCAACCAGGCTTCCACCTTGCCGAAATCATAGCGTAAATCCCTGACAGTGAGTGTTTGCATGTTTGTGATGATTGATTTCATCACAAGTTACCCGATTCCGAACCACCGTCAATACCCCATCACGGACAAGCCCGGAATCCGGCTGAAATGGGCGGAGTTGTTCGTGACCAGAGGCATGGCATGGGCAAGAGCCGCCGCAGCGATCCACAGGTCGTTGGCCCCGATGAGTTGATTCTGGCCGCGCAGCAGGCGGGTGGACACGGCATACTGGTGCGCCGTGGATTCGTCCATCGGCAGGATGTCGTAGCGTGCCAGCATCGCGGCGCAGGCCGGATGCCGGATGTCGCCGAAGCCCTCGGCGAACTCACCTGCCACGGTCCACGTCAACCATGGACGTGCCGCCGCGTTTTGCCCAAGAAAGTGGTGGGCCTTGCCTTTTCCTCGCCGCATCTCCCGCTGCAGATCAATCAGGAAACAAGTGTCAAACAGAAGATCGCTCATGACCACGGGTTGTCAGGGCAAAGGTCTTCTTGCTGGGCGGATTCGAGGTGTTGGATGACCGCCTCATCCGCTGTGGGCAATCCTTCCAACGCAGCCAGCAATCCGCCGCAGGTCTTCGCTTCCTGTTGCCATTGGGCCCGGCGGATGACTTGGGAAAACGAGTCCTTGGGTCCGAGTCGGGCGTTGTTCAGTCGCTCATACGCAACCAGGTCGATGGAAATGGTCTTTGTAGCCATGCACAGAACATACACAGATGCGGATTTGGGTCAATGGCCGGGTTCGCCACACAAATCTTTCCGAAAATCCGCTGCGGTCGTCATGAGGTGGGAAAAGGCCTCCCAAAAAATCACATCTTCATGCGATAGCGCCCTACTCAAAACCATGGCAGTTTTGCCCATCCTACTGCCTTCCCTCAAGCGGGTCGGCCGGATTCTAGACCTCAAAAACTCTCGTCAAACCCCTATGAAACCCAAATCCAAATCCCTTCTCCTCGCCTTCCTGTCCTACGGATTCCTTCTCCAGGCCGGCATCACCTCCGCTGCTGAGGTGACGTTTACCAGCTACACCGCTACCGGCAGCGCCGACACCAGTTGGGTCAACGTGAGCGGTTACGATTCCATCGTCGCAGGAAACGCCGGCGGGGCATCGACAACCTTTGGCACGGTCACCTGGGGTGCGATGACAGCAGGGAACCTTCAGACCAGCGCTAACGGCGTCACGATCAACTATTCTGCTCCATCTGCTGCTTGGGCACTTGCCACGTCTGGATTCTATTCCGGCGGGCCAGACCTTCTGAACAACGGTGCTTACTCGGGTAGCCTCCAAGCAAGTGGCGTTGATTACACGATCACCCTCAGCGGCCTTACCATCGGCAAGGACTACAAAGTTCAATTCGTGCTGGCTGACACGCGTGGCGATAACGGCTATGCGACTATTCTTTCAAAAGGGGCAAACGTGACGGGTGATTCCACCAGGACTCGATACAGCTACACCGATGGGCAATTTGCCGTCATCACCGCGTCCTTCACTGCGGACGCGGCGACCGCCCAATTCCAGCCTGGGCAGCGTTGGGGTGATGATGTTCCCACCGCGACATTCGTCAGCGGCGTCCAAGTGCTCGCCGTTCCCACCCCGTCCCTGACTTGGGACAATGGCACCAGCAACTTCATCTGGAGCACCAGCGCCGCCAACTGGACCGGTTCCGCGTGGGACAACGTCACTCTGAAAAACGCCATCTTCGGAGCCATCGGCGCGGGCACCGTCACCTTGGGCGAGCCGATTTCCGCCAAGGACCTCACCTTCAACGCTCCCGGCTACACCATCGCCGGAGACACCCTGTCATTGACCGATCCGATCATCACCACCAACGCGGCGGCGACCATCAGCTCCACCATCGATGGCCTCGGCAGCCTCATCAAGGAAGGCACCGCCACCTTGACGCTCTCCGGCTCCAACCTCTTCACCGGCTCCACCACCATCAACGCCGGCACGCTCGCTCTTGGCAACAACCTTGCCCTCCAATACAGCAGCTTCAACACCGCCAGCGCCGGGACCCTCGACCTCAGCGCGGTCAACACGCCGACCCTCGGCGGTCTCACCGGTAGTGGGAATTTCACGCTCCCGGCGAACGTCACCAGCCTGACGCTCAACCCGCAGTCAGGCAGCCAGAACTGCTCGGGAAATCTCAGCGGCGGCGCGGCAGGCCTCGCCCTCGTGAAATCCGGAGCCGGCAGCCAGACCCTCTCCGGCACCAGCGACCACAGCGGCGGCACCACCATCACCGAAGGCGTTCTTATCGCTGGCAACAACTCCGCCCTCGGCTCCGGCACGATCAACCTCGATGGCGGCACCCTGAGTGCCGCGAACTCTCCGACTCTCGCCAATGCGATCCAAGTCGAAGGCTCGGGCGTCATCGAAACCCCATT
>JBIHZT010000323.1:0-5057 GCA_044240265.1 Luteolibacter sp.
TGGAGGGGTCGTTGGAATGCGGATCATCCATAGGCGGCACGACGAAGCTCCGTTAAAAACCCGTCGGGGGAACATCATGCATGAGCGCAACCCGCCCGGAATTCACGGATTTTTTCAAATTCGTCGTCCGGCGACCGGAAATCCGAAATCGCGCGGGCGGGATGTGGGCGGCAGGTGCATCGGGGGGCTCATCGCGGGCTTGCTTTCCCGTTGGCAGCCGCGACTCTTCTCCTAGATCACCTCCACTCGATAATCTGGATATGACAATCCACCGACGCTTCACTGCCGATGAAAAAATGCCCCTACTGCGCTGAGGAGATTCAGGACGAGGCGATCAAGTGCAAACACTGCTTGGAGTTCCTCGACGGATCAACGCGCTCCGCCCCACCCGGCCTGCCGATCAGCCGCGACCAGGCACTGCCATGGTATTTCAAAACTTCATTCATCGTGCTGATGGTTGCCACCGTGCCTCCATTCGCACTGCCTGTCGTCTGGTTGCATCCGAAAATGCATGTGGTTTGGAAATTGGCAATCACGGCTGGAATCCTTGGTCTCTGCTGGATAAGCGTGATCGCTTTTCGAGGTTTCGTTCACCAGTTCGATGAAGCGACGAGGATGTTGAACGAAATGAAGCTCTGAGTAATGAGCCAAACACCCGCCGAATCACGCGGCCCCGGCGGGCGAGGCTTTGGTTTTCTCAATCACGCCGCCCGGCGCGCCGCTTCCACCGTCATGCCCGGCATTCAGGCCACAAAAAAGGGAGCTTTTCAGCTCCCTAGGTCGTTGATTATGAAAGAAGTACCCCGGCTTGGATTCGAACCAAGGACCAATTGATTAAGAGTCAACTGCTCTACCAACTGAGCTACCGAGGCGTTGTATTTCTTGGGCACCCGTCCTGGACTTGGAAATCCTGCTGCACGTGTGCCCGACGGAGGTGTAACAACTCTCGCGATGAGGGCAACCGAAAATTTTGCCGGACAGTGCAATTGTTCGGGACCGAGTATGTCATGGACAAAACCGGTTTTTCGCCCAATCACGAAGGGCCACAGATGAACCTTTTTCACGAATCCCGTCTCACGCTGAAGCTGGCGCTGCCGCTGATGATCGGGCAGCTCAGCCAAATGCTGCTCGGAGTGGCGGATACGGTGATGGTGGGCCACCTGGGAGTGACCGAGTTGGCGGCGCTGACGTTCGCGAACTCGCTGTTCCATGTGCCGTTTGTTTTTGGAATGGGGCTGCTGACGGGGATTTCGGTGGTGACGTCCAACTCGCGCGGGGCGGAGGATGCGGCGGGGGCACGCGGGAGTTGTCGGCACGGGCTTTATCTGGCGACGGCGCTGGGCGCGGCGCTGTTCGGGATTTCCTGGATTGTCTCGATGAACCTGGATCTTTTCGGGCAGCCGCCGGAGGTGGCGGCCAGGACGACGGGATTTTTTCGGATCGTGATGGCTTCGGTGATTCCGGCGCTGGCGTCGATCGCGTTGAAAAACCATGCGGACGCCCTGAACCGGCCGTGGCCGCCGTTTTGGATTTTTCTGGGCGGAGTGGGGCTGAACGTGGGGCTGAACTGGGTGATGATTCACGGGAAACTCGGCTGTCCGGCGCTCGGCTTCGAGGGGGCGGCGTGGGCGACGTTGATTTCACGGACGGCGATTTTGGTGGCGATGATTTGCTGGCTGGTGAGCGCGAGGGGGCTGCGCGAATGGGTACCTTACCGGTGGTTCCGGAGGCCGGATTTCCTCGATCTGCGGCGTTTGCTTGCGGTGGGTCTGCCGGCGAGTTTGCAGATGGCGTGCGAGGTATCCGCCTTTTCGCTGGCGGGTCTGATCATGGGGCGTTTCGGGCCTGATGCGATGGCGGCGCACCAGATCGCCATCACGCTGGCGGCTACGGCATTCATGATCCCGCTGGGGCTTTCGATGGCGCTCACGGTGCGGATTGGCGAGGCGTATGGGGCGGGGGAGTCGCAAAGGCTGCGTCCGATCGTGATCTCCGGCTGGCTTTTGGCGGCGGGCTATTCATTGCTGGCGGCGGTTTCGTTTTGGGTGTTCGGGAAGTTCCTGGCTTCGCTGTTTATCAGCGCACCCGGGGTGATCGCGTTGGCCGGCTCCTTACTGATGATCGTGGGGTTTTTCCAACTGGTTGACAGTCTGCAAGTCGCGTCTTCCGCGATGTTGCGCGGCCTGCGCGACGCGCGGGTTCCGGCGGTGATGGGGTTTGTCTCGTACTGGCTGGTGGGGCTGCCGGTGGGGGCGGGATTGGGTTTTGGATTTCAGTTGGGTGCGATCGGCGTCTGGTGGGGATTGGCGGCGGGACTTTTCGTCGCATCGATCACTCTCGGCCCCCGCTTGTGGAGAAGCGCGGGCCGTGCTACCCATCCCGCGTGATCCGGTTTTTGCTTCTTATTTTTGCGGTCGCCCTGCCCTGTCTCGGAGGCGAGGAGTTCAAGAAATTTTCCGGATGCAAGCTGGTGCCGACCGAGTGGGCGGATGGGGACAGCTTTTCCGTGCGTTTTCCCGATGGCAAGGAGCGCACCGTCCGGCTTTACGGGGCGGACTGTATTGAAATGCACGTCAATGGCGACGATTCGAACGCCCGCCGCTTGCGGGACCAGCGACGGTATTTTGGCATCGGCGACATTCTGACCGCGAAATCTTTCGGGGAGATGGCGAGGTCCGAGACGCAGAAAATTCTCGCCCAGCCATTCACGGTTTACACGACTTTCGCCGATGGACGGGGCGACGGGCGGTTTGAGCGGATTTACGGTTTTGTTGAAACCTCCGACGGGGAAAATCTCTCCGCGTGGCTTGTTTCTCAAGGACTTGCCCGGGCGTTCGGCGTGGTGCGCCAGCTCCCCGACGGCACCGCCGGCAACGAGTGGCGGGAGGAGCTCGCTGATTTTGAGCTCATCGCCGCCCGAGCCGGTCGCGGGGCGTGGGCGAAGACTGATTGGGAAAAACTGCCGAAAATCCGCAAGGAAGCCCGCGAGGAGACGGCTGAGCTGCAATCCGCAAAAGGTGGTGGCGAGGCCGTCGAGGGAAGCCCGGTGGATATCAACCACGCGTCGCGAGACGAGCTGATGACCTTACCGGGGATCGGGGAAAAAACCGCGCTCGGCATCATTGAAGCCCGCCCCTACCAGTTGCTACAAGAGATCAAGCGGGCCAGCGGCATCGGTCCGTCCACGTTTGAAAAAATCAAAAACCTGATCTCCGTCACGCCGCCTTAAACTGGGGTTGCCCTCAGTTTCCAGTGGTCGTCGCGCGTCAGAAGAAAGGTCCTCCGGACTCCTTTTCCTCTCGCCGACTCGCCGTGCTCGGTCAGGACACGCAATTTCCCGGATTTCGCTTCGAGGCTTACAATCCGGAAAACCGGCTCCCGCCGCATCCGGAAAAAACAGTGCAGCGGCACATCCGGATGCGCCGCGTTCCACAGATACTTGGCGGGCGGAAAATCCGGCGCGTCCGCCAGCGCCGCCAGCACTTCTCGCAAGACCCGCCCCCCGTGCTGGCGCAGCAGGCGTTTCGTCGCCCGTCTTGCCAGCAGGCTCTCGATCCACGCCGCCGCCGGATTCTGGTAGTCTTCCTCCATTTCCAGGATGAGCTCCCGCGCATGCAGCGCCATCAGCGCGTGCAGTTCCTCGCGTTCGATTTCGCCGCGCTCGAAGCTGGCGAAAATTTGGCGGGGTGTCGGAAGCATCTCGGTGGGCGAAAGGGTTCGTGGGGCGGGGGAATCGGCACCACCTGGCGGGGTGGAACCGGTGCCAATATTTGTCGGCGACCCCAAGGCATCAAATTCTAACGATAGGTGGTCGGCATTCACCGGTGCGTGGCCTTCGCCCGGGTCAGCTGGATACGGTTTTTCAACTTCATCAATGCTCCCAAATACTAAATTAGTCTGAGTATTCTGGATTTTATGGTAAAAAGCATGTCATAATTCATTGGTAATAAGGTTTTTGTGATGATAGTGAAATTCTTGAAAACGAACAAAATGATCAAGAATTGCGGATCAATGTTCGGAGTGCTTTTCTTTCGCCGTTCCCCCCAACTTATGAAAACACCCGTGTTCCCCCACATGGTAGCCCTCCTTTCCCTGAGCGCGATCCATCCGTTAACTGCCCAAAATTCGGTCGGCACACCCCACGCTTTCGAAATCGGTCTAAGGGCGGATCACTTCGACGGCGGCTCGGATTCGAAGTTCAGCACCTCGGTTGTTCCTGCGGACCGATACGAGGTTCCCGCCACGGAAAAGGCGCCGGGCAGTCTGCCAGATGCCAAGCCGGTTTTTGCGGCGCAGGATGCCCTCACGCTCAATCCCCGCACTTCTGCCCCGCAGCAGGTCGAGTCCGTGGTGGACATGAATGTGCTCCGCAATCCTTCTCTGTATCGGAAAGTCGCCGTAAGTGCCAGTCAGCCGGAGACTTGCGAAGCCGATACGCGCAGCCTGCAAAAGGGTCTTGCTGGAATATCCGCCGTCTATCGGGAATCAGGACGGCGGGAGAAATCAGCGGATTCGCTCGCCGTCTCGCTTTCAGTCGAGCAACAGGTGAAGCTCGACGTCGCCAAAGTTCTCGAAATCGTCGAATCCGAGGTGACGGCCAACCCAAATCTTTCCTGCGAAATCGTGAAAGCGGCCATTTCCGCATCCGATGCCGATGTGCCGTTGGTCGTTTCCATTGTCCAGACAGCGATCAACGTCGCGCCGGACAGCATGCGGATGATTTCCCAGTGTGCGATCGCCTCGATGCCGGAGTCCATCACGGCGGTGCAGGCGCTGCTTGCCAAAATCGACCCCAACAGCGGCGACGCCCAGGTTTACAGCTCGAAGAGTGCAAAAAGCGCCAAGAGCGCGAAAACCGCGACCATCGTCGCCGCCACGCCCAACCCGCTGGATCGTTTCTTCATGCCGGTGATGACACCGATCATCCCGGTCCGCCCCGTGACGGAGGTGAATCCATCGACCGGATATCGTTATTGAGTGCACTCCGGCGCTGACTTTCAAAAACGCCGCTCCGAGGGATCGCTGCTTTTGGATTTCAGGCCGTGAAAGGAGTGCCG
>JBIHZT010000324.1:0-5042 GCA_044240265.1 Luteolibacter sp.
GCTGGTCGGCAGGCCCGCGATTGTTTTTGTCACCGGATCCGGTCAGTTTGCCGTGCGGGCTTTCGCGGAGAACGCCTCCGACTATGTGCTCAAGCCGATCCACCCCGACAGGCTGGCATTGACGCTTGATCGGCTGGCATCGCGCGCCCCCGTGCCCACCGGAATACCGGATGAAGAGGAACTCGTCGTGCTGCGGGAGGATCACAGTCTTAGCCGGGTGCCAATAGTTTCCATCACCCACATCCATTCGGATGGGAATTATACCAGTGTCTATCGATCGGATTCCGCGCCCGTGTTGGTCCGTCGCTCCCTGGCGGAGTGGGAACGCCAGCTGCCGCGGCAAGCCTTCCTGCGGGTCGATCGTTCGCTGATCGTCTGCCTTGCGGCGGTGAAGTCCTTGGAGGTCCTGACCCGGGAACGCAGCCAGCTCGTCATGATTGGCCGCGAAGAGGTGATCTCAATCGGTCGGGCCGCCTTGTTGCGGTTACAACATGCCATGGGGAATCCCTGATTTGGATCATTCATCCCGGATTCTGCCCATTTCGTCCCATTCGCCGTGACAAGCCTCCTACGCTGGAAGTCATGGCCGCATGACTGGATATGGAACTTTCGCCGCGGTTGGTTGGCCCGGCTTGAGACGGCTCAGGTTTACCATCACTCCGATCCTGGGAATAGCGCTTCTTGCGGGTGCTTTCGTCGCTTCCTCGCCGTCCCTCCAGGCTTTTCCGCCAGCGCCGTTTTACACCGTCTATGGCGACGTGAGGGACCAATACGGCGTCCTGATCCCGGCGGAGGGGGCCGCGGTGATCGTTTACAAGGACGGCAAGGAGCTCATGCGCCAGTCGCTGCTCGCCGCCGAGGGGACGGATTTCAATTACCAGCTGCGGCTGCGCATCGACATGCTGCGTTCGTCCACCACCAGTTACAGCTCGGTCGCCCTGACGAGCGGCACGGTTTACACGCTGGCCGTGGGCATCGGCAGCCAGTCATATTATCCGATTGAAATGGCCACCGCTCCGGTGATCGGCAGCGCTTCGGCTCGCCGCCGTCTCAATCTCACCCTCGGGGTGGATGCCGATGGTGACGGGCTGCCGGACGCGTGGGAAGAAGCCCAGCTCTATCACGGCGGCTATCTGCCGGGGGAGAATGGCTGGGATTTGTCGCTGATCGATAAGAACGGCGACTTCGACGGGGACGGGGTGAGCAATGGGACCGAATACATCGCCGGCACCTATGCGACGGACAGCGACTCGGTCTTGATTCTTTCCATCAAGGAAAAGCTCACCACGTCCGCGCGATTGGAATTCTACGCCTTTTACGGCAGGTCCTACACGCTGGAGTCCACCACCGACCTGAAAACCTGGACCGCGGTTCCGTTTTCCCTGGGGGATCCCGCCGCTCCCGATGCCGCCGCCTCCCAGTCCTCGCTGACCTCTACGGTCACCGACGTGATCAGCATCTACGCGGATGCCTCCGCACCGTCCACCTACTACCGTCTAATCGCCCGATGAAATTTCTCCTGATTCCGCTCTGCGCGCTTCTCGTCACCGCCGCCAGCGTGCAGGCGCAGTGGGTTGAACGAACCTACACGCTGCTCCAAGGTTGGAATGGCGTCTGGCTGGCCGGAGACGCCTCCTACACCACCGTGGAGGAACTCTTTTCAAAATATCCGGAGGTGCTTGAAGTCTGGCGCTGGAATCCGGATCCGGACGAGACCGCCTTCACCACCACGCCCTCCAGCCCCAGCGCCAACAGCGAGGAGTGGACGGTCTGGAAGTCCGATCACAGCGAGCAGGCGCTCACCCAGATGATCGGCAACTCCGCCTATCTGATCCGCTGCCAATCGGACACCTCGGTGAAAATCACCCAGCGGGCGATTCCACCTGCCGCGACCTGGCTCATCTCCGGTGCCAATTTCCTCGGCTTCCCGGCGGTCTCGGGCACGCCGACGATGAGCAGTTACCTCGCCAGCTTCCCGTCGGCCAGCACCACGGTGCTCGCACCGGGCGCGCAGATCTACAAATACAAAGGCGGGGACTTGAGCAACGTTTCCCCGATGAACCCGCTGCTGGTGTCCGCCGGCACGGAAAAGATGGATCCGAACAAAGCCTATTGGTTCCAAATCCCCACGGTGGGGAATTTCACCGCGCCGGTGGAATACGAACTGCCCAGCACGAGCGGCCTGGCCTTCGGCCGCAGTCTCACCGCCATCACCGCCGGGGTCACCAACCGCAGCACCTCCAGCATGACCCTCACCGTCTCGGTGGAGCCCTCTGCGGACGCCCCTGAATATCAGACCTTTGTCAATGGGCCGGTGCCGCTCACCCGAAGGATCTTTGACAGCAGCAGCAATTCCTACACGGAAACGCCGATCACCGGCCCCTTCACGGTCACCGTGCCCGCCTCCGGGCGTCTGAACCTCGATTTCGGCGTGAGCCGCGCGGGCATGACGGACTCCAGCTTTCACTATGCCTCCATCCTGCGCATCAAGGATGCGGGTAATCTCACCGATGTGCGGCTGCCGATCAGCGCCCAGGCCGCAACGACCGCCGGCCTGTGGTATGCGCAGGTGAAAGTCACTAACGTGCAGAACGCCCGGAACCCAAGCAGTGGTTCCACGACCTCCCAGCCGTTCCCATTGGTGTTCCTGATGCACATGGACTCGAAAAATGTCGCCCATCTGCTGTCCCAGGCCTTCGTCGGAAAATTGACAGCTGATGGAAATCCGTTGGGAATCGCCCTCAAGGAATCGGGAATCCTCGGCTACACGCAGTCCGACGTGAAACCCCAGCGCTACGTCTCTCCCCAGTTGCCGCTGTCTCAAGCCATCGCCCGTGACTTTGGCACCTTTGCCACCGGTTCCACCGCGCAGTGGTCGATCCCGGTGTCTTTCGATGATCCGACCAATCCCTTCACGCACACCTATCATCCGGATCACGACAACCTCGACACGGACTTCAAGACGAAACTCAAGAGTGGGGATGAAAGCTACACGGTCAACCGCACCTGTGGTTTCACCTTCACCAGCAGCCCGCCCGACGGCAGCACGATCTCCGGCTGGGGCACCACCGTGCTCGGCGGCACCTACACGGAAACCCTCACCGGCCTCGGCGGCACCGATCCGACGACCCCCACCGGCAGTAAGTCCCTCACCGTCTCCGGCACCTTCGCCATGCGGCGGATTTCCGAAATCTCGGACATCCAGCCCTGAACCCACCTTTAAACTTCACTCCATTCCCACCCATTCCATGAAAGCCAAAATCGCCATCCTCGTCCTGCTGTCCGCCGCCCCGTGGGTCTACGCGGGATCCACCGTTCCGAAACTGATGAGCTATCAGGGCCGCGTCACCGACAGCGCGGGCGTCGCCATCGGCAGCACCGCGGCGGTGAACCGGACGGTCACCTTCAGCCTGTATCCGAGCCCCTCGGGCACCACCGATGTCAGTTACCGGGAAACGCAGACCGTCACCATCTCCGGCGGCGAGTTCAGTGTGCTGATCGGCAATGGCACCGGCGTGACGGGCACGCCCGGACCCACCAGCCCCGGTAGCCCGATCACGACACTCGACGGCGTCATCAATTCGGCAACGACCAGCGCCCTCTATCTCGGCATCACCGTGGACGATGGCAATTCCGCCACCGTGGACACGGAAATCTCGCCCCGCCAGCAGCTCGTCACCGGTGCCTATGCGGTGCGCTCCCTGATGGCGGAATCCGTCGCCAGCGGTGCCGTGACCTCCACCATGTTGGGCAGCAGCTCGGTGGGCACCAATCAGGTGGCGACCAGCGCGATCAACAGCGCGAAAATCCTCGACGGGACGATTGCCGGCACGGACATCGCCGGCAGCACGATCACCGCTGCGAAAATCGACACCGGTTCTATTGGCTTATGGGCGGTGAACCCACCTAACATCTACCGCGCGAGTAATGTCGGCGTCGGCCTCAGCCTCACCAACCCCGTGGCAGTCTTGGAGGTGTCGGCGAAAACCGGCACCACCGACCCAAGCAACAACGGTCTCCGGGTGGTGAACATCACCAACAGCGCCAGCAACAATGCCGTGCTCGCCGCCAGCGTGGCCGGCTCCAGCGCGGGCAGTCCGTTTGTGTCCTTGGATATCTCCGGAATCAATGGCTGGTCCATTGGCACGGACAATGTGGACTCGGACAAACTCGTGTTCAAAAACAGCTGGGACTTCGCGGCCAACCCGAAGATGGCGATCGATACCGCCGGCAATGTCGGCATCGGAACCACCAGCCCGTCGGAAAAGCTGACGGTCAGCGGCGGTTCCCTCCGGGTCGCCAGCACCAGCAGCCCGTATTTGGCGGTCGCGAATGCCACCACTGCGAGTACCACCAGTCCGAGTGTCACTACGAATCAAGCCATTCTCGGAGTTGCGACAGGCGCGGGTGCATGGTCCAGCTCCTCCTCCGCCAACGATGTAGTCCTCAGGTCGGACTCCACCAAGCTGATCCTCCAAAGCGGTACCGGCGCCGCGGGCATCACTATCGATACTTCCAACAATGTGACGACAAATAACTTGTCGGCAAGTAGCTTGTCGGCAACTTACCTAGCGGCTCGAGGTTCTACCACGACACACAGTCAAGGGGCTTATTTAGAGTGGAACAAAAGCTCCGGGGGTGGAGCAACTTATCTGCTCAACCAGAAGGGTACAGGAGGGGGTGGAATCATCTTTGGAGAAGTGACCACGAGCGACACGGTGACTGAAAGAATGCGGATTCACAGCAACGGGTATCTCGGGATTGGCACGACGACTCCGCTCGCTCCGTTGCACGTCGCAGGTTCCGCCAGCCTCACGGTTAACCAGCAGGCTTACCTTGGGGCGGGCGGCGCGGGCGATTGCAATAATCAGAGCCACGTCGGCAGCTATAGCATTTATTGCGACAGCAACATTGTGGCAGCGGGGTTCGATGCCACCTCCGACTCCCGCATCAAAACCGACCTGCAGGTGACGGACAATGCCGCCGACCTGGGGGTTCTGCTAGGAATCCAAATCACCAATTATCATCACAAGGACTCTCTC
>JBIHZT010000325.1:0-5027 GCA_044240265.1 Luteolibacter sp.
CCCGCGGTCGCCATGGACTTCGGCGATGCGGCCGGAGAGGCGGGTGCCGATGTTACGGTTGGTGTTGATGACGTCGTAGCTCAGCGAAATCGCCGGGCGGTCGGGGAGGAGTTGGATGGCTTCGAGAACCTCGGGTGAGACTGAGCCTTCGCCATACTCCGGGGATTCCGGGGCTTGGCGGTTGGAAACCGCCGCCACGAGGTCGTTGAGGATCTGGAGGTCAAGCTCGGGCTTGGTGAGGCCGTCGTTGCGGGTCTTCGCGCAGATGCGGGAAATCGACTCCACGGGGCTTCCCGAGTTTTCCGCGAGGGTGGGGACCACGTCTTTGAGGAGTGCGCTGAGGTCGAGGGTGTTCGCCTTCGGGTGGTCCGGGATGTGGCGCTGCTTCAGGAATTCCGGACGGCCGATGAGTTCGTCCAGCGTACGGACGCCGATTTTCGCCATGTAGCGGCGGGCTTCTTCGGCGACGGCGGTGAAATAGTTGATGACCATTTCCGGCGTGCCTTTGAACTTGGCGCGGAATTTCGGATCAGTGGTGGCGATGCCGACCGGGCAGGTGTTCAGGTGGCACTTGCGGACGTAAACGCAGCCCATGGCGATCATGGCGGTGGTGCCGAAGTTGAACTGCTCGGCTCCAAGGATGGCGGCGATCACGACGTCGCGGCCGTTGCGGATGCCCCCGTCGGTGCGGAGCACGACGCGGTCGCGGAGGTTGTTGATCAGCAGCGTTTGCTGGGCCTCGGCAAGTCCGAGTTCCCACGGCGAGCCGGCGTGTTTGGTGGAGGAAAGGGGGGATGCGCCGGTGCCGCCGTCGTGGCCGGAGATCAGGATATTGTCGGCGGAAGCCTTCGCACAACCGGCGGCGACTGGGCCAATGCCGGATTCCGCGACGAGTTTGACGGTGATCCGGGCCCGTGGGTTCACTTCCTTGAGGTCGTGAATGAGTTGGGCGAGATCCTCAATGGAGTAGATATCGTGGTGGGGTGGGGGGGAAATCAACTGGACGCCGGGCTGCGTGTTGCGCAAGCGGGCGATCAGCGCGTTCACCTTGTGCCCAGGCAGCTGGCCACCTTCGCCGGGCTTAGCTCCCTGCGCCATTTTGATTTCAAGCTCGCCGGCATTCACCAGGTAATAGGCGGAGACACCGAAGCGACCGGACGCAACCTGTTTGATGTAGGAACGGGCGAAATCGCCATTCGCGTAGGGCTTGTAACGGACCGGATCCTCGCCGCCCTCGCCGGAGTCCGACTTGCCGCCGATGCGGTTCATGGCGATGGCGAGCGTCTCGTGGGCCTCGGGGGAAAGCGCCCCCAGCGACATCGCAGCGGTGGTGAAACGGCGGCGGATCGTCTCCATGGGCTCGACTTCTTCAAGCGCGATGGGACCGCTGGCGGCGGGCACGAATTCGATTAGGTCCTTGATCGCTACGGGATTGGTTTCCAATGCAAAACGGACATATTCCTCGTAATCCTCGGGCTTGCCGGATTTCACGTAGGTGTGGAAATTCTTGATGACTTCGGTGGTATAAACATGGCGCTCACCGCTCTTGCGGTAGCGGTTGTAACCTGGATCGCCGAGGTTGAGGGTTTCGCCGCTTGGGACGTCTGATTCAAATGCGGCTTGGTGACGAATGAGTGACTCGTCAGCAATCTCGGCAAAGCCGACGCCACCGATTTTCGAGGGGACGCCGCTGAACGAGAAGTCAACGACTTCCTTGCCGACGCCGATGGCCTCGAACGTCTGTGCGCCTTGGTAGGAATTGAGCACCGAAATGCCCATTTTGGACATGATCTTGAGGATGCCCTTTTCAAGCGCCTTGCGGTAGTTGGCCATCGCCTTCTTGGCGGTGATTTCTCCCAACTTGTTCTTCCCAGCGTCGGCCGCGACAAGTTGCCGGACGGTGGCGTAGCCAAGATAAGGGCAAATGGCGGTCGCGCCGAATCCAAAACAACAAGCGATCTGGTGGACGTCACGGACCTCGCCGGATTCGACCACCAGCGATGCCCGGAGGCGGGTGCGGATGCGGGTGAGATGATGGTGGATGGTGCCGATGGCGAGTAGAGTGGGGATTGCCACCCGCTCGGCCGAGGTGGCCCGATCGGAGAGGATCAGGATGTTGTGATTGTTTCTAACGGCTGTTTCAGCCTCGAGGCAAAGCGCGTCGAGGCGATTCTTGAGACCGGCAGCGCCTTCGGATGCCGCCCATGTCATATCGAGAACAATGGCCGAAAAACCCTGATCCTCAAGATGTTTGATTCTTTCCAGTTGATGTTCGAAGAGGATCGCGCTGTCGAGACTGACAGTTTTGCAATGTTCGGGAGTCTCCATGAGCAGGTTGTGCTCCGGACCGAGTCCAGCCCCGAGAGACATCACCGCCCACTCGCGAATCGGGTCGATCGGCGGGTTGGTGACTTGGGCGAACAGTTGCTTGAAGTAGGTGTAGAGCAGCCGCGGATGGGTGGAAAGAATGGCAAGTGGGATGTCGTCTCCCATCGAGAAGACAGCTTCCTGGGCACCCTTGATCATGGGCGGGAAGACCATGTCGAGCTCCTCAAGCGAGATGCCGTGGGCAACTTGCTGGCGGGAGAGGTCGAGCGGGGAATAGTCGATTTCCGGGACATGCGCGTCGGGCGAGACGAACTTCCGCAGATCGAGGCGGTTTTCGTCGATCCAGCGGCGATACGGTTGCTGCTGGGCGAGTTCGTTTTTGATCTGAAGGTCGAATTTGAATTCTCCGGTGGCGGTGTTTGCGGAGAGCATTTGACCCGGACCGAGGCGGCCTTTACGGACGACGATGGCGTCATCGAAGACCACGGCGCCGGCTTCCGAGCCGATGTAGAGCACGCCGTCTGCAGTGAGTTTGTAGCGGGACGGGCGGAGTCCGTTGCGGTCGAGCGAGGCGCAGAGCTTGGTGCCGTCAGTGAAAACCAGGCCGGCGGGGCCATCCCAAGGCTCGGAAAACGAGCGGACGTATTGGTAGAAGGCGCGGAGTTCGTCGGAAATGTCCTCGTCATTTCGATACGCTGGCGGGACGAGCATGCACATAGCGTGTTCCGGCGAGCGACCGGAGAGGATAAGCAGTTCCAGCGCGTGGTCGAGTGAGGCGGAGTCGGACTCGCCGTGGCGGATGAGGTTTTTGACCAGCTCGATGTCGTCGCCCCAGACCGGCGAGGCGAAGAACTCCTCGCGGGAGGTCATCCAGTTGCGATTGCCCTCGACGGTGTTGATTTCGCCGTTGTGGCACATCATCCGGAACGGCTGACCAAGGGGCCAGGCGGGGAATGTGTTGGTGGAGAAGCGCTGGTGATAGAGCGCAATGGCAACTTGGTAGTCGGGATTGCTGAAATCGAGGTAGAAAGCCCGTAAAGCGGCGGGCATGGCGAGCGCCTTGTAGGAGATGAGACGGCTGGAAAACGACGGCATGTAAAAGCCCTGGATTTCCTTGGTGCGATGCTCGATTTCCCGGCGGCAAAGGTAGAGTTGGCGCTCGAAGGTATCCGCATCCATCCCGGCGGGGCGACTCATCAGCAGGTGCTCGATCTGGGGGCGGGTGGCGAGGGCGCTTTTTCCCAAGGCATCGATGTTGACGGGCACTTCGCGCCAGCCAATCCGAGGGATGCCGCGCTTGTCGGTGACTTCGGCGGCGAGCTGTTTGAGGGTCGCGGTCTGAGCGCCGTTCCCAGCAGGGAAGAAAAAGACTGCAACGGCGATATTCGATTCATTTTCAATGACATGACCGAGTTTTTCCGCAGCTTTGACAAAAAGCGGGTAGGGGATCTGGGTGAGCACGCCCGAGCCGTCGCCGGACTTCATATCGGCATCGACTGCGCCACGGTGGGTCATGCAACAGACGGAAGTGAGCGCATGGTCGAGGATTTCGTAACTGCGTTTTCCGTGGAGATGGGCGATGGCGCCCATGCCGCAGTTGTCGTGTTCTTGTGAGAGCCGGTGGAGGGATCCGGGGACGAGTGGGGTGCTTGAGTGATAAAAAGCGTTCATCAGGAATTCAAAAAACGAGACTTTCGACACGGACCGGGTCCGGTTGAATCGATATCGAGTCGATTGCAACCCAAGCAGGAAACATGCCTGCGTTCCGCAGCGACTAAATTTCAGGCCCGTCATCGGGCGGCAGCAGCCCGTGGTCCACGAGGAATTGATCCGCAGTGGCGATAGCGCGCTCGAAGTTCTTATGACTGACGTTGAAATTGAAGAAGCTGTGATCGGCGCGCTCGAAGTCGATCAGCGTGCAGGAATTGCCACGCCAGCGCATGCGGCGGCGGAATTTATCCACTTCGTCGAAGGGGGTGATGCGGTCGGATTTCCCGTGGAGAAAGAGAATCGGCGGGAGCTTGCGGCGGATGAGGCTGGTCGGACTGAGACGTTTGGCAGTCTTCGCGTCAGGAAAACGATCTGCGGCCGGCCCCTTGATGGCGGTATTCACCAGCGAACTGAAAAGAATCAGGGCCTGTGGATAACAGTCGAGCCCGTCGATGGGCGGAAGGAGCTTGGGCTTCGGCATGGTGGCCAGCAGCGCCAGGTAAGCGCCGCCGCCAGCACCGCCGATGGTGATCTTGTTGGGATCGAGGTTGAACGTGTCGGCATTGTGGCGCAACCAGCGGATGAGGTCGCGTGCGTCTTCGATCGCCTCGAGCGGCCCGGTGCCGTTTTTGGCCGAAGTCCGGGTTTCCGCCGCCACGGCGACCGCGCCGCGACTGGCGAAGTGCAGGCATTGGGGCACGAATTGCGTCGGAGTGGGGGCATCCCAGAAGCCACCATGAAAAAAAACGACGACTGGGCGGGGACTTGGATCATTTGACCCGGGAAGGAACAGATGCGCGAGGATATCGCCCTGAGGGCGCTGAGTGTAAACGTAAGTGGCGGCGTCCTTCAGGATTTCCCGGTCGCGCGCTTCGCCGATCGGCGCCACTCGTTGCAAAATACTACTCATCGTTGATCTGGTGCCGCAATCAATCGACTCGGCGCGCAATTTGTTTGTTGTGAGACGGGCCAACTTGTCCAATCGTTTC
>JBIHZT010000326.1:0-5025 GCA_044240265.1 Luteolibacter sp.
AGGCACAATCATTTCCACGGATCCTCCGTACTATGATAATATTGGATACGCATCTTTATCCGATTTCTTCTATGTTTGGCTGCGCAAGTCGCTTCTTGCGACTTACCCCAAGTTGATGGGTGGGATACTTGTGCCTAAAGAAGAAGAGTTAATAGCTGAGCCAAATCGCCACGGTGGCAATAAAGCCGCCGAAGAGTTTTTCCTTGAAGGAATGACGAAAGTTGCGGCCAACTGGTCAGCGAGTAACGGTGGAGTTTACCCAACGACAATCTACTATGCATTTAAGCAGGAGGAGATTAGCAGCCTCGGTATTGCTTCGACAGGTTGGGCTACTTTTCGAGAAGGCCTTATGAAGGCCGGGTTTGCAATTGTTGGAACATGGCCGTCTCGGACTGAGCTGAGCAATCGCATGCGGGGCCAAGGTTCGAACGCTCTTGCTTCCTCTATCGTTTTAGTTTGTCGGCAGCGACCCATGACTGCGGAGACGATTACCAAACGTGAGTTTATCGAAGCCCTGGAACTCGAACTGCCGGACGCGTTGCGAGAACTCCAGCACGCAAATCTTTCCCCGGTAGATTTGCCGCAGTCAGCTATTGGACCAGGAATGGGAATTTTCTCCCGCTATCACCAGGTCATCAAGGGGGATGGGCAGCCGATGACTGTCACAGAGGCCCTTCAGCTTATCAACCAAGAGCTTTCGGGTATTCTAGACGGCCAAGTTTCTGACATGGACCCTCACACGCGTTTCGCGTGCAAATGGTTTGCACAGTATGCTTTCAAAGTCGGTTCCTATGGCGATGCAGCCAATATCGCTACCGCTGTCGACGTATCGGTTGAAGGCGTTGTCGCTGCCGGTATTCTCGAATCGTCCAAGGGTAAGGCTCGCATTCTCCGCCCTTCGGAATTGGCGACCGATTGGAACCCCACTGCCGATTCCAGCTTAACGATCTGGGAAATCGTTCATCATCTCATCCGCCTGTCAGAGAGTGGGAGCGACACCGACAGTGCCCGCATCCTCGCCGCACTTCCGAACAATCAATCCGCCGAGGCCCGCCAACTTTGCTACCGCCTTTTCACCTTGTGCGATCAAAATGGCTGGAGCCAGGAAGCCCAAGCCTACAATCAGCTCATCACCAACTGGCAGGACTACTCTGATCTCGCCTCCACTCTCGAAAAACAAGCTCCTCGCCCGGTGCAGGGAGACCTGCAACTATGAAGTTGAAAAACCATCCACGCTACAAGCGTCTCAGGGAGCACCTCATCGAGCATCCTCTGAAACTCGTGGCGTGGGCGGGAACCGGCTTTCGCTCCGCCTCCCTGAAACACGGGAGGTCCGAGACACTTTTGAACGGAAAGGGGGCGTTCAAAACCGGCGGCCGGTGGAACGCTCCGGCATCCTTCCGGGCGGTTTATCTCTCATTATCACCCCAAACATCGGTGGCGGAGGTTTTTCAAACTGCGGGCCACTACGGCTTTCCCGCCGGCAACTTGAGGCCAAGAGTCATAGCGGCAGCGGAAATTTCGCTGAGCCGGGTGGTGGACCTCCGTCCGGACGGCAGGGCGCTTTCAGCCGTTTGCACGCTGGATGAATTGCTCGGGGAAGATTGGCGCGCCGCCAATGACAAGGGTTGGATGGCTTTGTCCCAAACACTTGGCGCATTGCTCCACAATTCCGAAATCGAGGGGTTTCTGGTCCCTTCCGCCACCGGCGAGGACGCCGGTAACTTGATCATTTTCAACGATTACCTGCTTCCAGGATCTTGCTTCAGAATCCACGGAAGCCCGGAACTAGACGAGTGGCTCAAGGACAATCCAGACAAGAAATAGTGCAGATCTGCACGCGGAAGTGCTTGCAGCGTGCAAGCAGCGGTGCCAGCATGGTGCCGGCACAAACCGCAAATCGACCTCCATGAAATCTCAAACAGCAGCGCCGACCTTCGAAGATGTCTTCCGCATGCAGGATGAAGGTTGGCAGCCTCGTTTCGAACTCTACAGCCGCGCCTACAAAGTGAAACGGGAAGACCTAACGCGCCTTTCTGGCTTCGCGCCCCGCACCATCGCTGCATGGGCAGCGGGAGAAAAGCCGAGCACCTCCAGCGTCCGCAAACTGGTGGAGATCCATCGGTTTCTCAAGGCATTGGCCGAAATCGTGGAGCCATCCGCCATTGGTCCATGGCTTCGGGCGCCAAACGCCGCCTTTGAGGGTGCCACACCGCTGCAACTCTTCGAGCGCGGCGAAGCGGACCGTCTGTGGCGCATGATGTACGAACTGGAGTCCGGCCAACCGGGCTGAAGCGATACTCCGATCCTTGATTCTGAAAAATTTCAACTGAACTCCCGCAAACCGTCCCATGGCCCTCTCCAACAAACAACGCGTCGGGCTGGCGCTCGATGAACTCAAACCCGCGCTTCTTCCCTACGTGGAGGAAATCCTTGCCGAGGCCAGCCAAGGTCCTCGCAAGAGCGAAATTCAGCAAGCCATGGAAGAAGCGGAAGTCCGCACCATCGACGGCAAGCCTCACTGGGACATCCAGGCACTGCTGAAGATGATGATCAAACTCTGGTCTCCACTCTTCGGTAACCGCTTCGACAAAAACGAACGCTCGCGCATCCGTTCATTGGTCGGGGAGGCGAATGACATCCGCAACCGACACGCCCATGATGTTCCATTCTCGTATGGCGATGCCTACCGCGACCTCGATACCCTTGGCCGCGTGGCTGATGCCATTGGCTCGGTCGATTCCGCCAACAAACTCCGCGAAATGGCGAAGGCCGTGATGCGTGTGCAGTTCCAGGAAGAATCTCGCAACCAAACCCGCCGCACCACCGCAATGGAAGGCACGCCACTTGCGGCTCTCAAACCGTGGCGCGAGGTCATCGCCCCGCACAGCGACGTGGCAAAAGGCAACTTCCTCGAAGCCGAGTTTGTTGCAGACCTCCATGCGGTCCACATCGGCAAGGCGAATTCCGAATACGGAGACGCCCGAGAATTCTATGCCCGCACCTTCCTCACGGATGGCCTCAAGGATTTGCTTCGCCGATCCCTGACTCGTCTCCATGGAAAGGGCGGCAGTCCGGTGTTGGAACTCAAAACAAACTTCGGTGGCGGCAAAACACACTCACTTCTCGCCCTCTATCATCTCTTCGGATCGACGAAGGCCAGTTCACTGGCAGGAATGGATGAATTGCTGCGCGAGGTTGGCGTCAACGATTCGCCGACCACCCGTCGCGTCGTGATCGCAGGCCACCAACTCGGTGTGAATCAACCCCGCAAAAAGCCGGATGGGATCGTGGTCAACACCCTGTGGGGCGAAGTAGCCCACCAATTGGGCGGAGCCGCTGCCTACGAAAAGATCCGTACATCGGACGAGGCAGGCACCAATCCTGGTGCTGACATCCTCGCCGAACTCATGCGCGAAGCGGGCCCCTGTTTGATTCTCATCGACGAATGGGTGGCCTACCTGCGCGAAACGGTGGATTCCACCGGTCTTGCCGCAGGTTCCTACGAATCCAACTTTGGTTTTGCCCAGTCACTAACTGAAGCTGCCAAGGTGGTTCCGCACGCACTTGTCGTGGCGAGTTTGCCGGCATCACGGATTGAAATGGGTGGTCCCAAAGGAGAAACAGCCTTCAGCCAACTCTCCAATCTCTTCCAGCGGGTCGCTACTCCTTGGCAGTCCACACGCACTGAAGAAGGCTACGAAATCGTCCGTCGCCGACTTTTCGAATCCCACATGGACTACCCGGCCCGCGATGCTGTGGTGAAGGCATTCTACGATCTCTACAGTTCCGGCAAAGGTGAGTTCCCGTCGAATTGCTCGGAACAGGAATACAAGCGCAAGTTGCAAGCCTGTTACCCGATCCACCCGGAACTTTTCGACAAGCTCGATGGAGTTTGGTCCACACTGGAAAAGTTCCAGAAAACCCGGGGAGTGCTCCGCTTCATGGCTGCGGTTATTTCCGAGTTGTGGCAACGCGACGACCGCAACCTGCTCATCATGCCAGCATCGGTCGCACTCGACAGCCCGCGGATTTCCAGCGTGGTGAAGGAAGTGCTTCCGGCAGGCGGAAGCTGGGATGGTGTCATCAGCACGGACATCGACGGACAGGGAGCCCAGGCTCACCTCATCGACAGCGACAACAGCAGTCTTGGCAAATATTCCGCCTGCCGGCGTGTCGCCCGCTCCATCTTCATCGCCGCCGCCCCCACCAGTGGACCCAATCGCGGCGTTGATGACCAACACTTGCTCCTGTCCTGCGTTCAACCGGGCGAGAACTCCGAAAAATTCGGCGATGCGCTCCGCCGTCTATCGGACAAAGCCACGTATCTCTATCGAGACGCATCACGCTCATGGTTTGCACTGCAACCGAGTATCACTCGTCTCGCCCAAGACCGCACCAAGAGTTTCCTCGAAGGGGATCAGGTGGACGCCGAAATTCTCACGCGTCTCAAAAAATGGGAGGGCAAAGCCGTATTCCCCGGCGGAACCCAGCTGGCACAAATTCCGGCGGACGTTGCCGATGATGTGTCCGTGCGTCTCGTGATCCTCCCTCCGGCCGCATTCACATCCAAAAATCCTGACAGCACGCCGGGACAGGAAAAAGCCGAAGAAATCCTCACGCAGGCAGCCAACCGCCCAAGGACGCATCGGAACGGTCTGATTTTCCTCGCTGCCGATGAGGCCCAGCTTCAACGCCTTCGCGAATCCATCGCCAGTTTCCTTGCCTGGCAAAGTATCGACAGGGATCAGGACAGTCTGGAACTCACGCATCACGACAAAACCCTAGCCACTCAGAAAATTCGAGAAACCGGAGAAACGGTAGTGGGAAGGCTTGGCGACACGTGGTGCCACGTCCTCGTTCCTTCGGTCAAAGATCCGACATCAGGCAAAATCTCTTGGACTCTCGTCCCGTGTCCGGGAGCAGGTGACAAAATTCGAACGATTCTCAAAAAACTCAGTGACAAGGAATTGCTTCATAACAGTTTCAACCCTTTCCACCTTAAACGCGAACTCGAACGACATC
>JBIHZT010000327.1:0-5012 GCA_044240265.1 Luteolibacter sp.
GTGTCCATCGCCAGCGCATGGGCGCGTCTGGGATTGCCCAATCCTCCACGAGACGGAAACACAGTCACCCGCCCACCTGACCGGGAGGACGGAAGCGAGTGCTTCTCAATCTTCTTAGCCAAGGACGGATGGCAGCGATTCAAGGATCACAAAACCGGCGCATCCGGTGACGTGTTTGATTTTGTCGAACTCGTCGCCAAAGAAGACAGACCGGCCGCGATCCAGCGCGTTCTTGGCTGGGCCGGTGACACGGCATCATTGTCTGGTCACGGCGCCACATCATTGTCACCGCCTCCGCAAGTCACCACCTCCCCGGGGAGGAAGATAATCTCCAGCGACGAGCGAGCACGACTGAGCCGCGAGTTTGACCGAGGCAGATGGCCGCGCTTCACCGATCCGACGCAGGCCGACATCGAACAAATTGCCCGCGTGCGAAAGCTCGACACGTGCGCCGTTCACGCCATCAACGCGACCGGCATGTTGCAGGTGGCCGATCACAACGGGCGGCGCGTGTTCGTGATTCGTGAAGGCATTTTTGCGCAATGGAGACCGCTTAGCGGCGAGCCGTGCGACGGCAAGAACAAAGCGTTGTGCTTCAAGGGAAGCGAAGGCGCATTCATCGGCCGGTGCCTACTTGGAAGCGACCCGCAGCCGGTCATCCTTGTCGAAGGTTGCGTGGGATTATTGGAAGCCGCCGCGCTGATCGGATTCGCCGAGGCAGGATGGGGCTGGACGACGGTCGCCGCAGTCTCATCAGGCAGTAAATTCTCCACCGCACCCGACCTGCTGACCGCGCTGGCCGGCCGCCGAGTCAGGATAGTAGCAGACGCTGGGAAAGCAGGTGCAGACGCCGCCGCCTCATGGTGCACCGACCTTCACGCAGCCGGGGCGACTGTCGATTTTTTCGACATCCCGGCCGGGTGCCGCGACCTAGGCCCCATCGCACAAAACCCCTCCAGTCACGCCGAGCTTATTCACCGACTTTTTACTATTTAATCGCATGATTCGTCATACCACAGGTTCAGGAATTAGACCAACGCCCAAGCCACGCCCACCCAAGACTTCACCTCCGCCACCACCTCCGCCGGACTTGGGACCGGTTCCACCAGAGGGACGAGTGCGCGCATACGTGCCGCCACCCACCCAGACGGCCGCTGAGGTCGCCCCCATCCGCATGGAGGAGCTTGAGCCCCCACCCGCCGAATTTGCAGAATTTGCCGAACTCACCGACGAGGAACTAGCTGCGGAGGCGGAAAACTCAGCAAATTCAACAAATTCGGCGCCTCCCCACCCTCGGGAGCATCCCATCCCCGAAGACAGCATCCTGGCCCAATATCGTGATTTTGCCCGCCAAGTCACTGAGGCGCCGGACAGTTGGATTGCCGCCCCGGTCCTGTCACTATGTGGGAAGCTGCTGACTCCAAATGTGTGGCTGGATTTTGCTGGCCGGAAGCCGCTGACGATTTTCAACTTTGTTGTCGGTCCGGCAGGCCTGCGGAAAAGCACGACCTTCGCACCAGCCGAAGCGGTCGCCCTCCGTGTCCTCACCACCGAAGACAGTGTTTCTGGGAACGCCAGCGACTCTGCGTTGTTCGATACGTTCGAGCGGCAACCCCACCGCCTCCAGCTCGAAGACGAAGGCAATACAATCCTCCGCACCTGGGCCACGAGTAACTACGGAAAGGAGGTCGCCGCGCGCTATCTGAAGCTCTACGACGGCCGCCCCTGGTCACAGAATTTCAGACGCGAAGCGGACGGCCACGCGGACGGTCAGGCTGAACGACACATTGAATTTGCGTCTCTGAGTCTGTGCATCGGCGCAACCTACGGGGTTTCCCGTTTCGATGGCATCGACGCCGCCAGCGGGTTGCGGAGGCGGTTTGGATTCTACCTGGCCGGAACTGCCGCGCGGTTTCTGCCCTGGCCCACATCCGTCCACGGACCTGAAGCCGACCACCACGCCGACAATTTCAGACGCCTTACCGAGCTGAATGGGGTTGTGAACTACCATTCCCACTTCACCCCCGCCGCCAGGCAGATGTGGGAGAAGATTCAGCGACGCAACCGAGACCGCTGCGCCGGAGTGGAGGGAATCACATCAGCCGACGAGACCCTGGCCGCCAGTCTGAATGAATCACCCGCGCGCATCCTGAAGCTGGCCCTGATCTTTCAGGCGTGCCGCTGGGCCGCCGGGAATGCCTCGGAGCCGCTCCAGATAAATCCGGCAGTACTTGAGATTGCAGAGGCCCATCAGAACGCCTGCCTTGATGCTTTGGAGGAATTGGAAACCATCGGCAGGCGTGCGGAAATCGATGACATTGCCGAATCTATTCGTTCTCGAATAATAGCCGACGCCCCAGAAATCAAGGCAGGACAACCTCCTCCAGCCGAGATCTTTCGCACGAAGACTGATCTAACTCGCGCGTTCGCATGTAACCCAGGGCGGGCAGGCGCGCTCACTCCATCACGGCTCCACCGGGAGATCCTTCCTGCCATGATCCGAAAGGGCCAAGCTCGAATTGCTAGAAAGGAAAGCAAGAAGGTAACTTACGCCTTCGCCACGGGGGAACGATAGAGGTCATCAGAGCCTAGCCAAAAATGGCCCACAAACGCCCCTAGAACGCGTTTGTGGGCGTTTGGCGTTGTCTATTGCTGAGAGAGTCGGGAACGCCACCAGCGGCACCACGTGAGGCAGGAAAAGGCATCGTGGCTGATGCACTGCCGACCGTGTTCCCCTTGGAGGAAGAAGTAGGATTTTACGATGATTCGATGACACCGATTTCATCCCCTCCATGGGGAACCAAAACCGCGACGCTTGCTACGATCGACGGCCGCATGACACGAGCCGTTTTTGTGTGACCACGACCGCACCAACGCCCGAACTTTTGACCATCGTCGGACACGCGCTTTTGCGATCCGTGGCGATAGGCCAGGGCGATCCGCTGCGACACGCTGCGGGTGCACTTGAACGACTGGCCGACCTGCTGCCAGACGCATCTGCCGAAGGGCGATTAGTGGCAACGCTGATGGCAATATCCAGCGAGCCGACACCACGGGAAGAGACCATGGTTCAGTCACCGACACCGACACCAACGCCATCCAGACGCCAAGCCAAGGCATCCAGACCGACGCGCAAGAGCAAGGCAGCGACTCCACGCATGGATGCAGGAGGCAAGCTGCTACCTTCCCGGAAAATCAATGACACCGATGTTGTCTCGCAAGCCGAAGCGCGTAAAGCGTTGGGTGTATCGTGCGTTCAGATGTTGCGACTTGAAGCGCAGAAGGTTTTGGTACGGGTGCGGGACGGCGGGATGCGGCACGTATACTATCCTGTCGCCGAGGTTCAGCGGCTCATTGACCTGATCGACCGGACGCCTCCGCCGACGCTTTAGGTGTTCGCGTGGGCAGCTTCACGTGGTGGAGGTGTTCATACACCCCCCTTTAGATAGCTTTCAGTGCTCAAAAACACAAGCCGGTTTCCGGCTCCCGCGCAGAGTTTGCACTCTTGAGACAAAATCTCATTAGTGTTAAAACACTTATTATAAGCGACTTATGGGCGTGAGCAATAAGCGCCATCTGGGCCGGTTCTGATATTTCACGAAGAGTCAGAATGATTGACACTAGTGCTGAGACGTATGACCGAAACCTATCTGACCGTCGCACAAGTAGCGAGCCGCTGGAACCTAAGTGGCCAAAGCGTCCGCCGCAAAATCACCGCCGGGAAAGTTCCTGCGATCCGAGCGCCGGGCAGCCACGCCATCCGAGTCCCGGCCAGTTTTGTCGCCGAGCACGAAGCGAGCTTTTCCCGCACCTCCGCCCCCATCACCGCCTCCAGCTCCACCACAATCTAGTCATGACCACATCAATCAGCTTAACCACCAGCGCCGCCAAAATCTCCGCACTAGTCGCGAGCGGTGGGAAATACCTCACCAGCTTGGCCAGCCGCCTCATCGACGGCACCTCTGAGGACGTTATCTCCGAGCTTTCTTGGACGATCGGGGGCGTGACCCACACAATGATGGGAACGACGGTCACGCCTTTCCGTGGGAGCTTCTCAACCGTAAAGCCGGTGAACCGATTCGCCGTCATCAGCTCCCAACCCGGGAACGAGGCCCACGTTCAGCGCATCTCCGCCGCCGTCCGATCCGCCTTGGCTGACCGCGACCCGCAGGCCGCCGACCGAGCAATCCGCGACCTTGGCGGCGAAGGATTTTCCGTCGAAGTCACCGGCGTCTAAACACTTTCTCCACAACAACGTGGAGACGCGCCGGGCGGTGCTAGACGTGGTCGAAGGGCCACCACCTCTGGTTCTGAGGACATTGAGTCCGCCCGGCGCACTCTTAATCACTCAACACATCCATCCATTGATTGCCTCAACACTCGCCGACATCTGGCAAGCGTGGCCAGCCGCCAGCTTGTTGTGGCTGGCCGGGTTTGCCTACGCGGTCAAAAATCTCTGGGCCACACGATGATTCAGATTTTCCTGTGCAAGCTGACCGATGGCGTGTGGCAGCGCATCGAGCGCCTACACGTCGGCCACGGTTTCGACACGATGGCCCATGCCGTAGAATTTGCCGAAGCGAGGAACCGCCAGCGCTGGCCATCGTTCGACTGGCTCAAGGAACCGCAGGAAGCGTTTTTGGCTTTCCGAGACTGATCCGGCCGACAAGGTTCACCGCCTCCCCGGGGAAGAAGTGGGCGCCGCGATATTGCTGCGGGCGATCCAGTAAAGCGACTGAGGCAGGACGCCACGACTAGGCAGGTGTTGAGCGTTTTTCCTGTGGATTAAACGGGGATAAATCGGGGATTAAAAGGCTGCTTTTTGGTGCATTTGAGCACCTTTTCGTTCCTCTTGGTGCAATCCTGCCTTTACTCGTAACTCACTGATTTTCAGTGTTTATATCTGGAAAAGGCATCAGGAATCAACCATGTGATGTCTGGATCCTCAACCCGAGCAGGAATCGTGGCCGTAAAGGACGTGCCTTTGCCAGCCTCGCTGACAACGGTGATGT
>JBIHZT010000329.1:0-5011 GCA_044240265.1 Luteolibacter sp.
TCACAACGCACTCGACACCCGCGCCCCGCCGCCGCCAGTGTCTGCGCCACGCGGCACGGCCCATGAATTTTTTCCGCACCCATTTTTTGCGATTTCTCCTTCCCCTGGTGCTTGCCACTTTGGGTGCCGGGCTGTGCGCGTTGCTAATTTCGGGCGAAAGGGAGGCGGTGACGCAGCAGCTCATCGGATTCCCGGACTCGGACGTGCAGGCGCATCTGGCGCGGCCGCTGGTCATGACGGGGTTGTGTTTCCTGCCGGCACTCGCCGCTCTCTGCTACGCCTTCAGCGGGACTCTGGACCGATACATCATCCGCCAGTTCATCGGGATTTTCTTCATCAGTCTCACGGCGCTGCTGATGCTCTGGCTGCTTGTCGATCTGGGTGACAAGCTGCCGGATTTCCGCGGTGTGGACAACATTTTAGGCTCAGTCGCCGGTTTCTACGCCATGCGCTCCCCGGCGGTCCTGGCGGTGATGATCCCCTATGGACTGCTGCTCGCGCTGCTTTATTCGCTGGGAAAACTCTCGGGCAGCCGGGAAATCATCGCGATGATCCAGTCCGGGCGCAGTCTGGTGAGGGTTTCCCTGCCGCTGCTGGTGGCGGGTGTGTTTTTCAGCTTGCTGTGCATGGGCCTGAACTACCACTGGGGGCCGGTGGCGGAGGGAAATGTGGACCTCGTCCTGGACGAGGCGGGCGGGAAAACCCCGACGGTGGCGAACAACGTGCTTTACCGCGATCCCGGCAGCCGGCGGCTGTGGTTGATTGGTTCGTTCCCGAAGGATTACCAAAAGGGCAAGCCGCTGCTGAACGTGGAAATCACCACCACCCGCCGGGACCGGACGCTGGAAAGCCGGTTGCACGCGGCGAGCGCCACGTGGGACCGCACCTCGCGCAAATGGACTTTCGTGGAGCCGGTCGTGGGGAATTTCCAGCCAAACCAACCCGCGATTTTTGAAACACACACCGAACCGCTGACGATCACCGGGTGGTCGGAAACCCCTTGGCAACTCATCAAGCCGGGCCTGGACGCCCAATACCTAGGAATCCCGGACCTGAACAGTTGGCTTCAAGCGAACGAACGGATCGGCGATTTCGCGGCCCCCGCGCCGTATCAAACTCAATGGCACTATCGCTGGGCGCTGCCTCTTGGCTGTCTGGTCACCGTGCTGCTGGCCACGCCGCTGGGCATCCACTTTTCCCGGCGCGGCGCGGGTGGCGGGATGTTCCTCGCGGTCATCCTTTCAGGGCTGATGCTGCTTCTCACCAGCATCTCGGTGGCGCTCGGGGAGTCCGGCGCATTTGCCCCGGCGCACGCCGCTTGGCTGCCGAATTTGATTTTCTCGCTCCTCGGGTTTTATCTTTTCCATCGACGGATCTCCGGTCGGCCGATCTATCTTGCCCTCCGCCGACTGCTTCCCGGCGGCGGCGACTAAATTATTTTTATCCCATGGCTATTGCTGAACCTTGGCATGTCCGCTCCCGCGGGCGCGAGTGCGCCGCCACCCAACGCACCTTCGTCGATGGCGAAATCATCGTGACCGCGCTGTTCCCCGATCCGGAGTCGAGCGGCTACCTGCGCCGCGACTACTGCGTGGACGGCTGGAAATCCTATCAGGAAACCGGCAGCCCGCCATTTTCCTCCTGGCGCACGACTTACACCGCCGTCCAGAACAACGACGCCGCCATCGCCGCGGAAAAGCTCAGTGCGGAGGAAATCCTCCAGCGCCTCGTGGAGGAGGACGAGGAGCACACGGAAAACGCCCGCTTCATCCTCGCGGTAATGCTGGAGCGCCAGAAACTGCTGCGCGAGACCGACAGCCAACGCACCCCGAGCGGAATCCTACGTGTTTACGAGCACCGGAAGACCGGCGAGGTGTTCATCGTGAAGGATCCGGACATCCCGCTCAGCCAGGTGGAGGCGGTGCAGAACGAGGTTTTCATCCTGCTGGAAAACAACGGGCGCACGCCGTCGCCGGTGGAGGCAGACGAACCCGCCGAACAGCCTGCCGAGGCAATGGAGACTGAATCCACCAGCGCAACGGAGCTCACCGGAGAAACGGAAATTTCCCAAGAACCGGCGGACGAGGCCGCTGACACTACCGACTGACTCGCGCAAGGAAAGGCTTCCTGCGCCCTGAATGGAACAGACAGGCTGGAAGCCCTATCCCCTTTTTCAAAAATCCGGACGCGAAGGCGGTTTAACGCATGCTGGCGGCGATGGAGTCCGACAATCTGCTGATCAACCGGGATTGCGCCGCCACGCTGGCATTGTAACCGTCCGACTCCAGCGGCTCGCGGTCGGTGAAGGTTTTGGAGGCTTTCAAGGTTCGCTCGGGCAGTTGATAGACGCGCCAACCCGCCTCGATGACCGCATAGCCGTCCGATTCGCTGTGGAGCTGGCGGACGTCGAGAGTGACTTGGTAGCGGACTTCATCATCCCGCTGCCACGGGTAGGTGCGGACATTACCGGAGTTCAAATCGCGGCCAAGATTCGCGGCGACGACACGGGCGATGCCGGCCGAGAGATCCCCTGCCCAGCGATGGTCCTCGGCGACGGCAAGCTGATTGGGCGCCTGCTGGGTGACGAGGTTCGGGCGGTCGATGTATTCGGCGAGCGAGACAGGTCCGACGCCGATGCCGACTCCACCGCCGGAAGGCACGGGGCCGCTGGCGGTGAGAACGTAGAAGGTCTTATTCGGCTGGGCGCATCCGGCCAGCAGCGCCGCGACCATGAGAAGGAGGAGTCGGTTCATAGGAAAGTGGCTCAGCGGGTGGCTTTGGGGGCTTTGGGAATTGGATTTCCCGAGGAGTCCCTGCCGAAAATGAGCGAGTTGGGCTTTTCATCGATGGAGGTGGCCATCGCGTTCATGGATCGCAGGGCGGAACGGAGCTCGTCGAGAGTGCGCAGCAAATCGCCCTGGATCGCGCCTTCCGGACCGACGCTTGCGACGGATTTTTCGAGCGCGGCGAGGGTGGCTTTGAGGTCTTTGGGAAGATTCGCGAATTCCGAGGACTCCATCATCTTGCGCGCGGCGGCGGTGGCGTCCTGGATTTCCTTCAGCGCCTTGCGACTCTCGGCCACGGTGACGGCCGCTTCATCCGCAGCGGTGCCGATTTTTTTCATGGTGTCGTCGATCGGCAGCGACTGGATCTTGTCGAGAATGGCGGAGAGCTTGGTTTCCAATTGGGCGAAACCGGAGGAAATCGTCGGGATAGACGGATAATCGCCCACCTTGGTGAACTCGGCCGGGACCGGGTCTTTATAATAGTCAAAATCCACGAACAACGCGCCGGTCAGAATGCTGCCGATTTTCAGCGAAGCCCGCAGCCCGCGGCGGACCTCCTCACTGAAAAATTCAGTGTCGCCCTTGGTGATCCCTTCGGCGGTCTCACGACGCAGCAGGGAGGGGTCGATTTCCACCAGGACCGGGATGCTCAAGTCCTTCACCACCTTCATGTAGTCGAAGGAAATATCCGCCACACGACCGATCGGGATCCCCCGGAACTCGACGGGAGCGGACTTGACGAGTCCGCGCACGGATTGGTCGAAGAGCAGGACAAACTTCATCGTTGGATTGAAGGTCGAGCCGTTGGCGACGTCCTCGTTGGCAAACAACGTGAACGTCGCGCCGTCCACCGCGTCTTTTCCCGGCTGAACCCCTTCCTGAACGCCAAAGGTGGCTCCGCCGGACAGCATCGCCTGGAATGAGGGCGTCCGCACTTTGAAGCCATCCGCACCGGCGCTGATGTCGATGCCGCTGGTGTTCCAAAAACGGGTGTTTTCCTTCACCAGCGAGCTGTATTTCTCCTGGATGAAAGCGTCGTAAGTCACCCGCTGCCCCTCCAGATCCAGCTTGCGGTTTTCGATCCGCCCGACTTCGAAGCCACGGTAGAAAATCGATGAGCCGGCGTTCAGCGAACCCGCCTCCTCGGCCACCAGCGTCAACCGACGGCCAGGGATGTTCCGGTTCGTGGCGGGCGGCGTTTCAAGACCGTTGAAGTGGTTGACCTCCGCGCCATCCTCCGGGCCGGGATCGAGCTCGACGTATGCTCCCGTGATCAAGGTGCCGAGACCGGAAACATCAGTGGTGGATACCCGCGGCCGGACGACCCAGAAATTCGTCCCTTCTCTCAAGAGGCCGACGGAATCCGGATTGAGCTCCACTAAAACGACCACTGAATTCAAATCCTCCGCCAGCTTCACGTCCTTGACCACTCCCACCCGCACCGAGCGGCAGCGGACCTCGGTCTTTCCGGCCACCATTCCATCGGCGGTTTCGAAGCGGACCTGCGCGACCGGCCCTTGCGAAGTGACGCTCCGATAGATCATCCAACCGCCGATCAAAAGCGCCAGAATGGGAACCACCCAGACGATGTTCCAGCGTTGCGCCTGCCGGTATTCCGGGATCACGGCATTGGGTTCGGCTTTTTCCGTATCACTCAAAGATTTGATTTTTTAAAGGGTGAGGAATCGATTCCCAGCTTTTCAAAACGATCCCACAGGAGACGGGGATCGAAGTTCATTGCCGCGAACATGGTAAGCACGACAACGCCGGCAAATGCAAGCGCGCCCGGCCCCGGCGTGACCGTCATGTAGTTTCCCAACTGCACGAGCGCCACTAAAATGCCGACCACGAAAATATCAACCATCGACCACCGGCCCAACAGCTCGGTCAGCCAGTAAATCCGCCCCAGAACCGCCGGCGACGGGTGCAGCTTCCCGGAGGCCGCCAGACACAACCAGCTGAGCGCGACGATCTTCAGCAGTGGAATGATGATCGAAGCCGTCAGGATGACGAGCGCGATCGGATAGGCCCCGCCTTTCCAGAAATAGATGATACCGCCGATGATCGTGTTGTCCGTGGCAACTCCCAGCTCGACCATCCTCATCATTGGCAGCATGTTGGCGGGGATGTAAAGAGCCGCGGCCGCCAGCATGAACGCGACCGTGCGGTTGACGCTGTCGGGCTTGCGCAAGTGCAGTCGCGACCCGCAGCGCGGGCAGGTCCCA
>JBIHZT010000013.1:0-16277 GCA_044240265.1 Luteolibacter sp.
AAGCGCTGGCTGGCACTTTCCCGCAAGTTCGAGCACGAGCTCGTCACCGACGGGCTGAAACGCGGTCAGGACATCCTACCGGGCAAACATGGCAACACCCAGATCCCCAAGCTCCTCGGCTCGATGGAACGGTATGCGGCGACCGGCGACGCGGACGATCTATCCGCCGCCACGTTTTTCTGGGAGCGCGTCGTTCACCATCACAGCTACGCGACCGGCGGGCATGGCAAGGACGAGTATTTCGGCGAGCCGGACAAACATCACCACCGGATCGACGGACGTACGGCCGAGTCCTGCAACGTTTACAACATGCTCAAGCTGACGCGGCGGTTGTTCGCCTACAAGCCGTCCGCCGGATTTGCGGAATTCCAGGAGCGGGCTCTGTTCAACCATGTGCTCGGCTCCATCGACCCGCACGACGGGGCCACCTGCTACATGGTGCCGGTCGGCCGCGGTGTGGAAAGGGAATACGCGGACATGGGGGAGAGCTTCACCTGCTGCGTGGGAAGCGGCATGGAAAACCACGCGCTGCATGGCGACGGGATCTATCATGAGTCCGGCGGCAAGTTGTGGGTGAATCTCTACGCGCCATCCACCGCGGCTTGGAAGTCCGGCGGGGTGCGGTTGGAAGTCGTGACGGATTTCCCGATGGGGGAGTCCGCGGTGATTCGTTTGAAATTGGACGGACCCAAGGATTTCTCGCTCATGCTGCGCAAGCCGTCATGGACGGGAACGGGCTTCGCGGTGAAAATCAACGGCGCGGCGGCGGAGGGCAAGGCGGAGGGCGAAAGCCGCGGAGGATTCATGGAGTTCAAGCGCACCTGGCGCGATGGCGATACGGTCGAAGTGGCATTACCGAAGTCGCTGCGCCTGGAGCCCCTGCCCGACAGCCCGAACCGGGTGGCGGTGCTGTGGGGGCCGCTGGTTCTCGTCGGCAAGCTGGGCGGGGATGCGCAGGGAAGCCATGGGAAAAATCCTGGGGCCGTCCCTGTTTTCGTCGCTGCGGGCCGGCCGGTCGATGAGTGGCTGAAGCCTGTCGCCGGGCAGCCGGGGACCTTCCGGACCGTGGGTGTCGGCCGTGACCGGTATGTGGAAATGGTGCCTTTCCATCAACTTCATCGCCAGCGTTACGCGGTTTACTGGGATCGGTTCACGCCCGACGGATGGATTGAAAAGTCGGCGGAGATCGCCCGCGAGCGCGAGCGCCAGGACCAGCTGGATGCCGCGACGGTCGCCTTCGTGCAGCCGGGTGAAATACAGCCGGAGCGAGATTTTCACCAGCAAGGCGAGGCCACCGCGCCTGACCGGGTGATGGGGCGCGCCTGCCGCCGGGGTAGCAAGTGGTTTTCCTTCGATCTGCCGGTCGATGCCAGCCAGCCGATGGCATTGGTCGTGACTTACAACCGCGATGAATGGCGCGGACGCACGTTCGACATTCGGATCGACGGCGTGACGCTTGCCGCGCAGGTGGTGGAGGCGCGCGGGCTCACAGGAGCTTTACGATGTGGTTCATCCGCTGCCGCCCGGGCTGGTGGCCGGCAAGCAGAAGGTCACGGTCCGTTTTGAGGCGACCGGTGGGAATGAGATCGCCGGAGTGTTCGGCCTGCGGATGATCCGCAGCGAAGGACCTCCCGCCATCTGCAGGCTCTCGCCGCCGGATCAGGGCTTTTTCTCGAAGCAGCTCGATTACAAGGGGATCCCGATCAAGGCCCACGAGGTGGTCAGCGACGAGGCCCTGCGCGAAGGCTACCAGCGGCTGGAAATGATGTTGTGAAACCAACCGGTGGTGGCTGCGAATGTGCTGAAGGCCGGCGCGACGCTGCATATCATCGGCAGGGACCAGGTCACCACCGATCTCCCGGAATGGCGGCATGACAAGGGTAAACCCATCGCCGAATACAACGGCCTGACGCGGGATGAGCGCACCCGCGGCATGGGTGGCCTGCTGACATCATGCGGTGAGGAAAACCTGCTGCGCCTCGAAAAGGACGTGTATCGGGGGCGCGACATCTGTGTCCACGAGTTTGCCCACACCATCCGCAGCTCGGGCATGACGGACGAACTGCGCAAGAAATTCGACGAGCAATGGCAGCGGTCGATCCGCAAGAATCTCTGGGTCGGGGGCTATGCCGCGTCGAACACGGACGAGTTTTTCGCCGAGCTCTCGATGTGGTATTTCGGCACCTTCGGCGACATGAACATGAACGAACCAAAGCCGGCGAAGGGGAGGGAAGGGCTGATGCGCTATGACCCGGAGGCCTTCGCGCTGTTCGATGATTTTTACTCGGGCCGGCTCAAGGTCGGGGAACTCGATTAGACTGCCGGCCCCGCCGGAGAGCGGGACTGGCGCTTGCAAGCGCCTTCGCGCAAACCTTGGGCTTGCACGCCGGGTCAAGCGTGGCCATGGAAAGGCATCCGCGCGAGGCGGTATCCCTGAAACTCCCAATGACTGGCGAATCCCCGAACCTCATCATCGTCGGCACCCGCGGCAGCGAGCTGGCGCTTGTGCAAGCGACCGCTACCGAGGCGGCGCTGGCGGCTGCGTTTCCCGAGCGGGAAATTGTCCGGAAAGTGATCAAAACCACCGGTGACCGGCGCACGGATGTCTCGCTGAGCGAGGTGGCGAAGGCGGAGGGAACTTTCGACAAGGGCGTCTTCATCAAGGAAATCGAGGAGGCGCTCGACGCCGGGGAAATCGACATCGCAGTGCACAGCCTCAAGGACTTGCCGACGGTGCTGCAAGACCGCTACGTGCTGGCGGCGGTGCTGGAGCGGGCTCCGGTGCGTGATGTTTTAGTGATGCGCCAGCCCGGCGGTTTGGCAGCGCTGCCGGTGGAAGCCACCGTCGGCACCAGCAGCGTGCGGCGGGCGAAGCAAATGGAATGGATGCGCCCGGACGTCACCGTGACCGACCTGCGTGGCAACGTGCCGACGCGCCTGCGCAAGCTGGCCGAGGGCGAAAATTACGACGCGATCCTGCTCGCCGAAGCCGGCCTGGTGAGGCTCGGATTCATCCCGGAAGTCGCGGCGGGCGAGGTGGAGGAAGTCGCCGGGATGCCCGGCTTGTTCGTCGCACGTCTCGATGAAAGCGAGTTTTTCCCCGCCGCCGGACAAGGAGCGATCGGCCTGGAAGTCCGGGCGGGCGACGGGCCGAGCCGAGTCTTCGCCGAGGCCATCGGCCACCGCGAGACGTGGCTGCGGATTTCCGCCGAGCGGGAATTCCTGCGCCTGCTCGACGGCGGATGCCACACGCCAGTCGGTGTTTACTCAACGATTTCCAACGGCGAAATTCTCCTCAAAGCCCGCGTCTTCCCGGAGGAAGGAGGCACGCCGAAATCCGGCGAAGCCCGCGGCACCGATCCCGTCACCCTCGCACTCGAACTTTTCAACTCCCTTTCATGAGCAAATCCGGAACCTGTTATCTCGTCGGCGCCGGCCCCGGCGACCTTGGCCTTGTCACGCTGCGCGCCAAGGAATGCATCGAACTGGCGGATGTGCTCGTTTACGACGCGCTCAGCAGCCCCGAGCTACTCAACTGGACCAAAGCGGGTTGTGAGAAAATTTACGTCGGGAAACGAGCCAAGGATCACTCGGTGCCGCAGGATCAGATCAACGGCATCATCGTGGAGAAAACCAAGGCCGGGCTGAACGTCGTCCGCCTCAAAGGCGGCGATCCGATGATCTTCGGCCGCGGCGGCGAGGAAGCGGCGGAACTCGCGGCGGCGGGCGTGAATTTCGAAATCGTGCCCGGCATCAGCTCGGCTATCGCCGGTCCGGCGTATGCGGGGATTCCTGTGACCCACCGCGATCACAACACGCAGTTGACCATTTTCACCGGCCATGAGGACCCGACCAAAGGCTTCAGCTCGGTGGACTACGCGCAGCTCGCGAAAGCCCCCGGCACCAAGGTTTTCCTGATGGGCGTGGCCCGCCTGCGCGAAATCACCGGCGCGTTCATCGAAAATGGCGCGGCTGCCGAGACGCCCATCGCCCTCACGCGCTGGGCGACAACCGGCTCGCAGAAGACCATCGTCGGCACGCTGTCCAGCATCGCGGACATCGCCGAGCAGGAGAATTTCACCTCGCCCGCCGTCGCCGTCATCGGCGATGTGGTGACGGAGCGGAAGAAGATCAACTGGTTTGAAAAACGGCCGTTGTTCGGCAAGCGCATCGTCGTCACCCGCACCCGCGAGCAGGCGGGCGAGCTCAGCAAAGCGCTGCGCGATCTCGGGGCGGACGTCATCGAGCTGCCGACGATCCGAATCGAAGGCCCGCCGGACCGCCAGGAATTCGCGGAGCTCGTCACCCACGCCCATGAATACGACTGGCTCGTCTTCACCAGCCCGAACGGCGTGGAGCGGTTCTTCGACGCGTTTTTCGCTTCGTATGCCGATGCCCGCAGCCTCGGAAATCCCCGGATTGCCGCGATCGGCGAGGGCACGGCTAAGAAAATCCGCGAATACCGGTTCGCCGTGGATCTTATCCCGGAACGCTTCGTCGCGGAGGGTTTGATCGATGCCTTCAAAAAGGAAGATATCGAAAACCTGACGATGCTGTGGGTGAAAGCGCACGAAACCCGCGACATCGTGGGCGAAGGGCTGACCGCACTCGGAGCCATCGTGGACAATTGTGTGGCCTACAAAACCGTCGCCGAAACGGAGGATTCCACCGGAGCCCGCGCGCGTTTCGAAGAGGAGGGGGCGGACATGATCACCTTCACGTCGAGCTCGACGGTGGAGCACTTTTTCGCCCTCGGGCTGGATTGGCCGGAAGGTTGTGCGGCAGCCAGCATTGGCCCGGTCACCAGCGACACGCTGCGCAAGGCGGGCATGAAGCCGGCGTTCGAGGCGTCCAAGCACGACATCCCGGGCCTCACCGCCGCCATTGTGAAATATTTCCAAGGAAAGCGCGGATAATTTCACCGCATCCACCTTTCACAGGGATTTCCCGCTTGCGGGTTGCGGGTGGCTTTGGTTTCCTGCGGCCCGTTCTGTGAGACGCCGCTGTAGCTCAGGGGTAGAGCAATTCATTCGTAATGAATAGGTCGTCGGTTCGAATCCGACCAGCGGCTCCATTGAAAACTCAACAAAAACCCCTTATTTCATTGGTTTTTCAGCGAATGTCCTAATAAGTCGTTTTCCGTCTACATCCGCCATATTCCGCCCAATTCCGAAGAAACGGTGCATTTTTGGCAACCGTTTTGGCAACCGTTTAAGACATCTTAATGATCGAGGTTTGCGGGCGATGACCCGGTATCCGTAAGAGGGGAGATCGGTCGCTGCCTGCCGCCCTTCGGGAGCTGAAAAAATTGCCGTGCCACCCGGGCCTGGAATGCGGATAGTTCGGGCATGGCTTCGCCTTCATCCAAGGTTCCTACCACCGGGTTTCCGGAGTTCGCCGTCCGGCGGGAAACGATCAGTCGCTACTTTGATCCACCGCTGCCGAGGAGTACTTTCTATGATTTCGTCAACAAGGGGACGATCATCCCCATGAAGGGCATCCGCGGCTTTTACTTGCTCAACGCATCGCTGCGGCGGCTCGGACTTCGCGAGGTGCCCAGTCTGCCGGAAATCACTGCGACGCGATCCATCGATGATCTCCTGCGGCTGGCGTTCACAATGATCGATCCCGATGTTTTTCCGGAACCTTCTTGGATGCTTGAGGTGGAAGAGTTGGATTTGAAGGATGCCGATCACGCGAGGCTTCTCGCCGATCTTCACCGTGACCCCGTCACCGCGCTCGGCAGTGCGGTCGAAAAACTCGCCTACTTCGGCGGAGTTCTGGACGCCCAGGTGATGATGGAAGCCGAGACGAAGTCCGGCGAGAAGTGAGTGGCATGTAGCGCTTTGCGAAACGCCTGTTGCTTGGATTGGCACGCATCCTCGTCGTCAGCTGATTGGAATCCATGCAAACTTGGGGACTCGATAACTGCTGGTTTGGTATCACCACCCGGGATTCGATCCACGATTGGTCGGGGCTGGTAGCGGACGGAATGCACCGCCCCACCCGCAGACAGGCAGCAACCCGCAGCAGCCCGCAGCGGGCCGCGCAGCTCTGGTCGTGGTGTCAGCGTTGTCAGCGGGTATTTTTCGGGGTGGTGGAGGAAGGCGGCTGATTTGGATGACAGTTGGCGCAATCAGCGCACCCCCAGGCATCTGCAACCCTTATATTTTCAGGGATTCTCCACCTCCAGAGGCGGATGACAGCCCGTATCCCCGGGACCTCCCTCCGATCACCTCGTCTCCCTCCCTGTCAGGGATCACTTCTGACCCACCTACTCCAATGGAGGAGTGCCAGCAACTTCGTCGAAGTCCGCCATCTTCATGACGGTCGGGCAGACATACTGCGGCTCACGCAGTTCCGGCCGCGCGTGGAGAGAACGGATGAAATCGGCCAGTGGCACCGCAGCCACCTTCCTGGCATCGAGATCAATCAGCCTCTCGGCGGCGAGGCGTTCGAGCACCTGGTCGCGTTGGCTGGCGGTGAAGGATTGGAACCGGCGTTGGAGATCACGGCGGCTGAGTGGTCCCCGTTCCCGGAGGTGGCGTAGCAGGGCCACGGCTTCGGCATAGGAGCATCCGGGGTCGAAGCCGAGGCCGTGATAGGCGAGGCCGACCACGCTGATGACCAGGCCACGAAAGGCCATGGCGTAAAAATCCTGGAAGATCGCCACAGTCTCTTCCGCTGATGATTGTTTGGTGGCGCAGTGGTTGGCGATTCTCAAGCAAACCGGCTCCAGCTCACGGACGGCACGCAGCACGGAGAACTCGTAGCCGGCGGGCAGGTGATGCAGTCGCTGCCGAAGGAGGTTTTGACCAGGCTGCAGATGGTTGACGACCGGCAGGTGGATGGGGGCGACTATCTGATAATGGTGGTGGGGCGAGCGGGGAAAGGTGTTGCTGGCGAAGTTCATATCGCTCGGGTCTCTCATGGTGAGGGGCAGCTTCTCCAGGTGCGGCAGGAAGAATACCGGCAGCCCCAGGTTGATGGAGCGGGCGGTCAGGACATCGTCCCATGCGGCGGGCGTGAGGGAGCCGGACAGGGCGATGCTCTTCGCGGACAGGTGCAATGACTTGTTTACTCCGCGTGGCTGAAGGAGTTTGACCGGGTTTTCCAACAGGTCCTTGCGGAATGCCGCGTGGTCTTCAGGCCGTTCGAGGCGCAGCAGGATCTCGTTGGAGTCGTCGGAGAGCCAGCCCATTTCGTCGTCCCACATGCGGGCGTAGGGGCCGCTGCGTCCCGATCCGAAGCCGGTTGCTTTGGCGCTTCCGAACAAGGCCTCCAGGGTTTTGAGATGACTCTGGTTGTTGGGGGTGGGGGAACCCAGCGTGTGCCGTTCCCGGATGCAGTTGAGCATCGTCATGCGGGCGTTCTCAGGCTTGCCTCCGAGGTAATGGCCCGTGCCGGGGTTCATTGAAAGTTCGTGCCCCAGTCCGAGGCAGCGTTCTCCGAGGAAGGTGTCCAGCGGGTCGGCTTCCGCTTCCCCGGCGTTGACCAGCAGCAGGGAGGGTGGCGCCGGGGTGACCGCCCGTCCGCCCATCTGCCAGAAGGTGAGCGCCACCATGGTCGCCGCCATGGTGCGGGTGGCGGCGTCCGGCGAGCAGGTGTGCAAAAATTCCGCGAACGGCTGCAACCGGGATGACGGCAGGGGCGTGGGCTGTTTTGCGGATGCCTTCATCTCATGCTTCCAGGGTCAGCTGCTTGGCACGGGAGGTGGTGGTGAGAACCTCGGATTCCGCAAGCTGCCACAGCCTGTCGATGCGGATCACGCGGCCTGCGATTTCCAGCTGTTCGAGCAAATGGAGGCATTGCTGGGTGGGGAGCCTGTGGAACCGGCGAACGAGGGCGCGGTGGTCTTGCGGCCCGTCAGCGAGCTTGAGGAGAATGTCCTCCAGCTGTTGTTGCCTGCGGGCGTCCTCGGCGTTGTGCAGCATCACGGCGCGGGCGTTGACCATGCGGTGGACGAGGAACCGCGCGAGTGCGAAACCATGACCGGAGTGAAACACGCAAGCGTCCGGTTTCGGCATCACTTCAACCATCAGCTGAAGCCCGAACACCACTGTCGCCCACAGCAGTCGTGCGGTGCCGGTGATGCCCGGAAACTCCGGCTCCATGGTCTTGAGAAAACAAACCCACTCGGCTTGCGCGCGGTGGAAATCACACGTTACGAATTTGGGTTCTTTCAGGTGATTGTTGACGCGATATCCCCACGCTTTGGTCACCGCCATGTCGTAGCGTTTAGCGAGCCGGTTGAGGGAGATGTCAGGTTTGCCGTCTTCCGGTTCGCAGGGTTCGGGGCCGGCGTTTCCGTCCACCAGCCACAGCATGCGCGAGGCCCACCGGGCGTGCGGCAGGTCCGTCCGGATCGCCTCGCCGAGCACGCCGGTCGGATCGGTCACCACCACCGTGCCGTGGAGGTTCTCGGTCATGCCTGCCGCCGGGTGGAGGCCGTCCATGATGGCCGGAATGGTCTGTTTGTAGCGCGCGAAGTCCGCCACGCCGTCCATGCCCACATGCACGAACGGATGTCCCATGTGGCTGCGCTCCAGTTGTCGATTCAGAGTCTCCTCCGAGTTGCCGGTCGCGAACACCATGGGGTGGCTGGCCAAGTCGTCGAAACCGATCAGAGCGGATGTCTCGGAAATGCGCTCCCAGACGTTGGACAAGTCTGTGTGAAACATGAGGGAGTCCCCGTCGCAGAGTGAACCGATCGCCGATTCGGGGAAATCCGGCGTAAGAGGCGTGGGCTTGTCCGGTTTGGGCCATTGTGTAATTTCGGCCTCCTGCTTGAGTTCCCGGGTTCTGTTGCGGAGTATAGCGCTAAAATTGTTCTGGCGGCTGGCCAGGTGGTTGAGCACCCTCCCGGAGATCAGGCTGGTGGTGAGCGACCCCGAGACCATCAGATTGGTCCCCACGGCAAGCTTGTCACCATCGCTGGCCAGGAGGCCGCTGCCGGGGCGCTGGATGCTGGCGATGGAGCAGGCCTTGGCTGCGAGCAGGTTGACTCCGGCGACCGGATCGCCCTCGCCCAAGCGCGCGACATCGAAGATGGTGAGCAGTTCTTGGAGGTATCGGGTGTATGGGAATGCCATGGTGGTGACGATTGATTGTTGGATGTCGCACCATGATTCGGCTGCAAGTGGCCGGCCCGGCGCGGAACGCGCCGTATTTTGCGCCCGAAACACTAACAGTACAAGGCTTGTGTGAAAGTTTTTCACCCGGATTCACCGCGCGTAGGACGGATGGAATGCTTCGTTCTGATCGTCCGAAGCCAGCCGGGCTCATCCGCAGCGGCACATGCCGCGCCTCTTGTCCCAGCAAAAAAAAACTGCATTCCCCGGAGCCCCGCGCATGGGACTCCGGGGATGCGGTTCATCCGCGCAGCTGGACTCGCGATGGGTCCGCGGCATTCGCCACTTGGCACACATGCCGGTCACGCACGGTGCGCAGGTTGGATTCCCAGCCGGGGCGCGTGCCGTCTAGCAAGCGACGGATCACGTTCTCGCCGAAGAACCCAATCAGGTCGGCGGCGATGCGGCGCTTGAGCGCCAAGGCGGCGCTGTCCTTAATGCCGCAGCGCTTGCCGGCCTCACGCATCGTGCCGCCTTCCACCAAGACAAGGATGGCGATGCGGTGGCGCGGCGGGTGCGAGGCGAGGAACAATTCCCAGTCGAGGTTGCGCGCGGCTTCCTCAGCGGGGTCCGGTTCCGGACCTTGGTAGCCGTAGGGTGCGATGACATCGTGCAAGGCGCCGGTGTCGCCGAACTCCATTTCGATTTCATCATCCAGCCATTCGTGACGCGCCTTGCCGTCGATCTGGCAGCCCGGCGACATCACATCGCTTCTTCCGGTGTAGTAGCTGCGGCGGCCGCTGCGGGCGGCCTTGGCGGCGTAATACGAGACGTTGCCCGCTGTGAACGGGTGTCCGGCCTTCTCCGCCGAGTCCATCATCCGGGCGGCCATCAGGGTGGCGTCCTGAATGATCTCCTCGTCGTCTTCGTGGCCGACCTTCTGGATCGAGCGCGCTGCATTGCGCAGGCGCGGCACGACTTCGTGCACTAACATTTCATCCATCATGGGGCTCATGGTGTTGGTTTCCTTTCGTTTCGGTGTTGAAAGGCAACCGGCACGGCGGCCCCCACACAGGAGCCTGCCGTGGCGGTTGCCAGGTGGTTCCTGCGTCCGCCGGGATGGCGGATGCGGGTGAGAGGGGAAAAGGATGCGCGCGACGAAGCGCCGGGCGCACGAGGTGCTTGACGACGAACAATGGGTCTTCGTCAGAATCTTATGACACGTTTGGCAAACGAATTGCGTCGCGGTTCATCCGTCTGGGAACGGCCAAGTCGCGGGGGGGGGAGCGGACCGCGTCACGAGCTGCCCGGTGGTGATGGCGGTTAAGGATCCCCTTTGCAGTCACGGTGGCGTGGAAACGTCTCCACGTGGAGACGTTTCCGATGCGCCGGAAAGTTGTGAGCATGGCCCTGAGCGGTGGTGGTTCCGGGCTACTCTCTGGTATGCCGGAAGGCGATGATGGATGCGACTGTGGCAATCCAAACCCACCACGATCGACTCACCCCCGATTGGAGGGGAGATTTCTGAAAACCCCGCGAATCAGTAGTGGAAACACTCAATCCGCACACTGCAAACCCGCCGCAATCCACCATGAAAACCGATTCCAACATCTGCTCAAATTGCGGAACCACTCCTATGGAAGTTGCTTTCCCAGTGAAGGCCGTTGAAAGAGCCGGTGACAGGGATGGGAGGAAGAAGCAACACCTATTGCGTTTTCAAGGGGCGCACCCACGGATCCAAAACGGCCACATGTGGCCGTTTTGACGGAGTCTCAGGAATTCTGCGGAAAGTCGTGCGTGGCTGGGGTAAAAAAGAAGCCAAGTCTGATCCTCTGCCTTTCGCCCTCCCGTCAATCCCCGGTGGGACTGGCGGGAAGGCTGGGTGCAGATCACCTTGCGGCAATCCGAAATTCAGGCGGCGATGGCGGGTGCCGGGGGCTCGCTCGCGGCGTCTGCGGTTGCAGACTCCTCGGTGAAGCGCAGGCTCATCAACACGCAGAAGTTGCCGGAGGGGCCAGTGGCCGTGCCGGGATTGAGCTTGTCCACGAGGCGGAGTGTCGGGCCGATTTCGAGCGCGTCTGCCAGATACTTCGGCTCGAAGGCAATCACAGGCGGTTGTCCGTCGATGGTGACTGGCACCTGGAGGGTTGCTCCTACCGTGTCGTAGTCGCGGTGGGTCAGGGTGAGGTGGCCCGGTGTTTCCCATGTGAGGCGCACGGAATTCGACTTGCCCTTCAACGACCGCAGCCACGCGATGAGTGCGGGGCGGTGCGTTTCCGGGATGGTGACGGATTGTGGCAGGTAGCCGGGGATCACGTTGCGGTAGTTCGGGTAGTGGCCCTCGATGGTCTTGGCGATGAGCGTGTGAGGCCCGGAGCGGAACTGGATGTGGGTGCCTTTTTCACCGTCGTCATCATCCGCTTGTTGGACTGCGGCGTCGCGGGTGCTGAAGTCCGGATGGACGAGCACATGGACGGCTGTGTTGGGCAAGGTGAACGACCGACCGGGAACACGGGCGGGGGCTCCGGCCAAGCGCCGTCCATCGGTCGCGATGAGCATGCCGCCGTCCTCCGGGGTGAAATGCACGCCGTTGAGCACGTAGCGGGTGGCGTCGGTGGACACACACCCGGCGACGATGTCGAGGGAGGCGAAGGTTTCCTTGGGCAGGGCTGTGATGGAACCTTTGACGACGGGACGTGCCGGGAATTCGTCCGCCGTTACCATCAGGTGATAGACGGACTTTACGGACAATCCGCAGCAGAACGTGGTGAGTGTAAGCGTGGTAACCTCAGCAGTGGTTGTGTAGGCAAAGTGCGCGGAGCTTCCCTTGTCACCCCGCGCCGCAATCTTGAGGGCTTCGGAGGGGATGAGGAGACGTCCGGGTGTGAATGGGTCGATGACGGCGGGAATGCGGGTTTCCAGCCAGTGTTCGAGATCGGTGACGGCCAGGGTTAGCCCGGCGGCATCGATGGTGGCGAGCACGTGGGTGAGAACCGGCAGGGTGAAGCGCTCGAAGCGCAGACGGGTGAGCAGCTTGCGGGCGGCGTTGAGGTGGAAGACGGAGATGGTGAGGTTCATGGGATGAGGAGTGGTTGGGGGATGTGTCGAAGGTTTGAAAGTCGAAGGTCTCAAAGTCGGAAGAGCCGGAGGACTGCGGCGATGCGCGTTCCTCCGGCTCATTTCAGAATTTCAGCTTCTTAGCGTTTCAGCTTTTACCCGACGGGTTTGATGTAGGCGTTGATGCCGACGATGACGGGTTTGCCGTTGATGCGGGCTTCGGTTTCTTTGTTGCCGTTGCTGCTGGCGACCGTGAGCGTCGTGCCGGTGGCGGACGGACGCGGGGCGTGCAGCGGGATTTCAATGTGGAGGACGTTGTCCTTGATGGTGGTTTTCATGGTTGGTTGGGGAGTTGTTGGTTTTCAGTTTCAGGGGGGAGATGGACGAGCTTGTCGGCCTCGATCCATTCGACGGGTTGGAAGAACAGGCTGGGGATGACCGCTTGGATGCGGACCCGGGTGCAGTCTTCGGGTGCTTCGATGACGAAGCGTTGGTATTTCTCGTCGCCCGGATCCTGCCATTCGGGCACGATCTGGACGCGGTCGCCGACCTTGAGCGGTTCGGTGCCGTTGCGGGGGATCGGTTGTTTCATGACCGGAGGTAGGTGGTGTCCTTGCGTTGGAAGAGGCTGTGGGCTTCTTCCTCGGTAAGTCCGGTGAACTCGGACTGCTGAAACGAGACCTCGTCGGGAAAGAACGAGAACAGAGGTTTGGTGGAGCCGTCCTCGAACGTGGCGACGACCTCGGGCATGGGGTCGAACATGCCTTCCGGCATCGGCCGGGGCATCTGCGTGATGATCGCGCTGGTGATTTTCATGGGATGGATTGGAGTTGCTGTTGGATGAAAAGGAAATGGGCCGCCATGGAACATCGGGGGATGCTTCATGGCGGCCCGGTGTTACCCCGGTCTGCGCTTGGCGTGTCGTGCGACCGGGCTTGCCTCTGGCGGTTCCTTACCGAAAGGGATGGGGCTGGCTCACGCGGCTTCGTTGGCCGCCTTGTATTTGAGCTGGTCCGTGGAGCATTCCGCGGCGGGGATGTCGCAGCGCTTGCCGAGATAGACGGGCTGGTAGATCGAGCCGCTTTCCCTAAAACAATAGAGATACTGACACTCACAGACTTCACCCTTGGCCGGAACCTCGTGGTTGGGAGGGATGGTGACATTGCCGGCGGACACCAGTGTGTTGCCGTCGAACAGGCCGAGGCTGACGCTGCGCTTGTCGTTGCGGGCGGTGACGATGAACGACGCGCTTTCGACAAACTTGTATTTCAACTGCGTGCCGCCGGAGTTCGGACGGCCAGGGCTGTAAGGCGCATCGACATCCTTGAAGACGACGCCCTCACGGTGGGTGGCCCGGAGTTCCTCGTAGATTTCGACTTTATCGTCGGGATCAATGGAGGTGCTCACCCAGCGCAGTGCCGGGAGATTCGGCGGGATGATCATCAGCAGGCCGGCGTGGCGGTCGAGGTAGCGGCGGTGGCGCAGGCAGTTGCCTTTCACTTCCAGCAGGTCGAAGGCGTGGAGCGTCTCGCCCACCGCTTCGCCATCGATGAGGACATCGTAAGGGATGTGCTCGACGGCTTCCCGGATGGAATCGGGGATGGCGACGACGAGCCCCCGGCGGTTGATGCCGGTGATTTCATCGCCCTGCTTGCGGACCATGAGTCGGCGGCCGTCGTGTTTTTCCTGGAGGCAGTGTGTCCTGCCGGTGAGCAGGCGCGACAGATCCTCCTTTTCGACCGGGTTGAGGAGTTGGCAGCGGATGCCGCTGTCGATGCCCTCGTTGCCGGATTGCTGGTAGGGCTTCATGGACTCTGTGGCGGAGACCGAACTGATGTGATAGCCTTTGGCCATCTTGGAGGCGACAAGCTTGTCGAAAAGCTTGGTCGCGGTTTCGAGCGGCACGGGGGTGTCGTTCTTGATCCCGGTGGCGAGCGTGTTGCCACGGCGACCGTAAGCAAAGGTCACGATGTAGCCCTCGCCCTTGGGTTCGATGGCGGCGTGATAGACCTTGTCGGAGTTGCCCTCGAGGAAATGGAGGGAGGCGGATTGGATGGTGGTGGTTTGCATGTGTTGATGGGGTTGGTTGTTTTTGGGGGAGATTCGGGAAAAGGAACGGGCCGCCACGGAGATTGCTTTGTCTCCATGGCGGCCCTTGGTGTGGCCGTGCCTGCGCTTGAGCGTGTCGGGCGGCAGGGCCTGGCTCACTGACGGGAGCCGGTTGGGGGAAAATCCACGGATGTTCAGCTATTCCGAACGTCCGTGTTTGAGTCTGTTGCCGAAATATTCTTGCAAAACGTCGGTATTTATTCACAACTGCCGACGTTCTGTGAAACGTGATTGGCATGAAGTTCTCAAGGAACTTTACGATGGAGCCACGGTGCTGAGGTCGAAGGACCTGGAGCAGCGCGGTCTGGCGCGTTCACGAATCCACGAGGCGATGGATGTGGGGGAACTTGAACGGATCGGCCGGGGACTCTATGCACTCCGCGGGGTGGAGCCGTCGGAACACCACTCGCTGGTGCAAGTGATGAAACGGGTGCCTCACGCGGCGATTTGCCTGCTCAGTGCGCTGCGATTCCATGAGCTGACTTCTCAAAACCCGCACGAAGTCTGGATCGCGATTGGCCCAAAGGATCGCAAGCCAACGCTGGAATACCCCCCGCTCAAAGTGGTGCGTTATGGTGACGAGCGCTTCGAGATCGGACTGGAGGATCACCTGGTGGAAGGCACCCGTATTCGGGTCTATTCGGCAGCAAGAACGGTGGTCGATCTTTTCAGTTACAGGAATAAAGTCGGACTGGATGTGGCGCTTGAAGCACTCAGAGAGGGTTGGAAATCGCGCAGATTCACGCTTGCCGAAATCAACCGGATCGCAGGACTTTGCCGGATGAGTGCGGTAATGAAACCCTATCTGGAATCCCTCACGATATGAAACCCGAAGGCCTGATCGAATCCATCCGCCAAAGATTGATGAACCTCTCACGCGAGAACGGCGAGGCCTTTGATTTCGTCCTCGCCCGCTATGGAGTCGAACGTTTTCTCTATCGCTTGAGCGTCTCGGAACATGCCGATCAGTTTGTTCTCAAGGGATCCATGCTATTCCATGTGTGGAATCGGAGAATGCACCGACCCACGCGAGACCTCGATCTGCTGGGTGCCGGGCCGGCGGACTTGGAATCCGTTCGCCAATCGATACTCGACGTGCTGCGGACCGATGTCGTGGATGACGGACTCTGGTTCGATGAATCATCGCTCCTCGTCGAACCCATTCGTGAAGACATGGCTCATGGCGGTGTGCGGGCGAAGTTCCGGGCCAAGCTCGGCAACGTCAGAATCCCGGTTCAGGTGGATGTCGGATTCGGAGACGCGGTGGTGCCAGGTCCCGAAACCCGGGAATTTCCGTCATTGCTCACCGGACTGCCGGGTTCATCCATGCGGACCTATCCGGCATGCACCGTGGTCGCCGAGAAGTTTGAAGCGCTGGTCCGGCTGGACGCGCAAAACACGCGAATGAAGGACTTCTTCGATCTGGAGCTTTTGCTGAAATCCGATCCGCCTGACAGGGAACTGCTATCGAATGCGATCCGCGCTACGTTCAAACGACGTGGATCCGATCTTCCTGCCGGGGTGCCGACCGGGCTGAGCGAGGAATTCGCACGGGAAAAGCAAATGATGTGGAATGCGTTTCTGCGGAAAAACAGTCTGGTTGGCGATGACTTTCCGGGTGTCGTTGAGGAGATTCGAAAGAACCTGGCATGGGTCTGGGAGGCATGAATGGGGGACCGCCCCGGAAAATAGGCCGCCATGGAAACCGGGGGAGCGGGTCACCATGGCGGCCTTGTCATGACCTGCCTGCGCTTGAGCGTGTCGGGCGGCAGGGCCTGGCTCACTGACGGGAGCCGGTTGGGGGAAATGGATGCGGCGGGTTGGAGTGGCAGGATTTCTCCCACCACTCCTCCCAAACCACCGGGACGGTTCCTGACGAACATCGGACAGCTTTCGCGAATCCGCTGCTAGGTCAGGACATTGGTGCAACACGTCGGCCACCGTCCCGGATGGCGAAGTCTTCTGTTCAATTCGCCTCTGCGATCCGTCGGCTATTGCGTGACGGCGTGATACGGCTAGCTGCTTCACGGGCGCGGCCTT
>JBIHZT010000330.1:0-4988 GCA_044240265.1 Luteolibacter sp.
TTTTGCTATCAATGCACCTGAGGGGCGCATGTGAGAATGGAGACGGACGCTTTGAGTCCGGGACACATGGATTCCGGTGTCATGACGACCACCTTTCTGAAGATGGCGCACGACGCGGGGGGTCGGAAAAATCAAGGGGGGCATGGTCTCGGAGAGGGGAGCGGAAGGGGCTGGGGAATGTGACAGGAATTTTTCTTGCGGGATGAATTTCCGGTCCGGTGAAATGAACGACCCGCAGCCGGGGGGGGATCCTTGCTGCGGGCCGCCTTTGCAATTCACCGGTAATCGGAGTCGGAAGATCCAACATCAATCGCCTTCATTCACGATTACCGGAAAAACCGGAAATTGTGACAGTGGTTTTGACAAAAGATTCGGTGGTCCGGGTCGACTACGAATCCAAGTCGGTGGATGAGCAGGACCTTGGACTCCACAGGAACGATCACTCCGGGCCCGCGCAGGGCGACGAATTCCCGCGCCGAGTTTTATCGATCCGACAGCTTCGGATGTTTTTGACCATCAGGATTCATGAAAAAACCGACTGCGGCAAAAAGCTTGCACAAATCGGCGGTCGGCACTACCCCCCCGGCCCTATGTCTTCAGAAACGACCCTCATTCTTTTCAAGCCCGACGCGGTTTCCAAAAACATCACCGGCCAGGTTCTTTCCCGTTTTGAAGCGCAAGGCTTCAAGATCCGCGGCATCAAGATGATGCATCTCAGCGATGAAATCCTCGCCGAGCATTACTCGCACATCGCCGACAAGCCGTTCTTCCCGTCCGTCCGCGACTTCATGCAGGAAACTCCGGTCATCGCCCTCGCCCTCGAAGGTGAGAACGTCATCACCGCCGTGCGCGACTTGCTCGGACCGACCGACTCGATGGCCGCCGCCGCCGGAACCATCCGCGGCGACTTCGGCCACAAGGATGCCGATGCCAAGATGCGCAACGTCTGCCACGCTTCCGACTCGGTCGAGGCCGCGCAGGCCGAACTCAAGCGCTTCTTCAAGGACGGCGAGATCTTCGCCTACTAAGATGCTTGTCGAGCGCGTCAAGTATGTCATCTGGGCAGCCGACTTGGCGCGGGCGACCCGTTTCTATCAAAAAACGTTCGGCGCGGAGGTCATCCGCGCCAACAGCCACATTTCCGAGCTGGATCTCGCCGGAGCCATCATCGGCATCCACGGCGGCGGCGAGGGGAAACGCACCTGGACCGGTATCAGCATCCAGGTCGCTGACGTGGTCGCCGGTGCCGCCGAAGTGGTGGCAAATGGCGGTGGCCTTGTCCGCGAGCCTGCCGAGGAAGATGGCGAGCCCCCGCATCTGGCGATGTGTTTCGACACGGACGGCAACGAGTTCATGCTCATCCGCAAGCGTTAGGAATTCAGTCATTGCCACGAACGGCGTGGCTTTCGATCGTAAGCCATTCCCCTCCCTCATGCCGGCGACATCATTCATCCATCGCACACCATTTTTAGCGGGAATATTCCTGCTGGCTCCGCTCGCCCATGCCGCTGAATTCCATGTGGCCACCGACGGCAAGGACGGAAACTCCGGAACGCCGGCGGCACCATTCGCCACGGTGCAGCGCGCCGAAAAGGCCGCCGGCCCGGGCGACACGGTCTTCATCCACGGCGGCACCTACAGGATGACCGGGGCGCAGATCGCCCGGACCCGGCGCGACCGCTGCCAGGTGACGCTGCTCACCAAGAGCGGCGCGCCCGGAAAGCCGATCCGTTATTTCGCCTTCCCGGGCGAGCACCCGGAGTTCGATCTATCCGCAGTCAAGCCACGGGGCCTCCGGGTGACCGCGTTTCATGTGGAAGCCTCGTGGCTGCATCTCAAGGGAATCTCGGTGACCGGCGTGCAGGTAACCGTCACCGGCCACACCCAGTCGATCTGCTTCGATAATCAAGGTGACCACAACATTTACGAGCAGCTCCGGATGCACGACGGCCAGGCGATCGGATTCTGGTTAGGCAAGGGTTCTGAAAACCTGGTGCTCAACTGCGACGCCTACCGCAACCACGACCACACCTCGGAGAACAGGAAAGGTGGCAACGTCGATGGCTTCGGCTTCCATGTTCCCAAAGGCAGCGTGGGCAATATATTCCGCGGCTGCCGCGCGTGGTTCAACAGTGATGACGGGTTCGACCTGATCAGCACCGGGGAGGCGCTGCTCATCGAGAATTGCTGGGCGTTCTACAATGGCTTCGACCCGGACTTCAAAAGCCTCGGCGACGGCAACGGCTTCAAGCTCGGCGGCTACGGCAGTAGGCCGAAGGAAAGCCTGCCCACGCCGATTCCCCGCCACGTGATCCGCCGCTCGCTGGCGGTCCGCAACAGGGCCTCTGGATTCTATGCGAACCACCAGCCTGGCGGCATCGACATGATTCATAACACCGCCTTGCTCAACGGAAGCAACTTCAACCTGCTCAACCGCGACCCGGGCAACTCCAGGGACGTTCCCGGCTACGGTCACGTGCTGAAGAACAATCTCGGCTACAAGGGGCGCACCGAGGTTTCCAACATCGACACCGCCGCCTGCACGCTCGCCGCCAACAGCTTCGGCATGGACCTGGATCTATCCGACAAGGATTTCGAAAGCCTCGACCAGAATGAGCTGGTCGCCGCCCGCCAGCCGAATGGCGACCTGCCTGCCGTGCCGTTTATGAAACTCACGGCTGATAGCAAAGCCATCGACAGGGGCGTGGACACGGGTTTGCCGTTCACGGGCGCTGCGCCGGATCTGGGCGCCTTCGAGTCCGGCGGGCGGTGACGGATGAGGCTCGTTTTGCGGGCCTCCGGAAAGCGTTTGGTGACGCGGGCCTCCCGGGGGTGTCGACAATCCGGCTATTCGAATTGCGCCACCCGGAAATCCCTGCAACATTTCCGGCGGTAGAAAGGTAGTTGTCCGGGAGTGCCTTCCCGTGCAACCGTTCTCCAGCCAACAGCCGCAAAAGCCCATGTCGAAACTATTTTCCGCTCTCGCCGCCGCAAGCCTTGCCGGGCTGGCCGCCTGCACCCCTCCGCCGCCTGTGCCGCCGCCACGTTTCCAGCCGAATCCGCCTTTCCCACCGGAGCAGGTTTCTCCTTACGGCGCGCAGAACGACATTTCGCCGCCGCCCGAGCCCACCCCGCCTGCGCCACAGGCACCGCCGACCGCCACCGGCGGTTACCCGACCGCCCAGCGCACGGCGAATCCGGACCAAGTGCTCAGTCCTTACGAACCCTACAACGTCATCGACGTGGCGGGTTTCAAGTCCGGCCAACTCGCCCGCGACCCGTCGAACCAGAAAATTTTCAGGATTCCTTAGGCCCGAGCTCCTCGAAGCCGCAGAACAGTTTGGAGCCCACAGGTGGCTTGGCAGGCAGCGGGCTTTCGCGATCAAGATGCCGGCGGCAGATCTCCTGGAAATCCTCCGGCGTCCTCGCCCGCCGCATGTCGTATTCGAACTCTCCCTCCAGCCCGTGGCTGATATAGGCGAGCGTTTTTTTCATCCGCTGGACGTGGGCCAGCGGATTGAACTTCGGCGTCTCGCGGGCAAGTTCGTCGTAAAGTTCCAGCACGTATTCCCAAAGATCGCGGTGGGTGGGAGCGGGGAATTCGCCCGAGGTGAAGGCTGCCGCCAGTTGTGAGAAAATCCACGGGTTGCGGATCGCGCCGCGACCGACCATCAGCCCGGCCGCACCGGTTTGCGCGAGGTAGGACAAGCCGGTCGCGACATCCACGACGTTGCCGTTGGCGATGACCGGGCACGGCATCGTCCCCACCGCCATTTGGACGAAATCCGGCCGCACCGGCGTCTGATAGCGATCCACCACCGTCCGTCCGTGGATGGTCAGGCCGTCGATGGCATGGCTGCGGAAAATTTCCAATAGCCCGGGAAACTCGTCTGCTGTCGTATATCCAAGGCGCGTCTTGACGGTGAATTTCCCAGGGATCGCCTCACGCAGGCTGCCGATCAGGCGATTGACGGTGTCCGGGCTGCGCAACAGACCACCGCCCGCGTCCTTGCGGCAGACGATCGGTGCCGGGCAGCCGAGATTCAGGTCAATTCCGGCGATGGGATAGCGCGCCAGTTCCCGGGCGGTGCGGATCAGGCTTGGCAGGTCCCGACCGATCATTTGAGAGAATACCGGTCGGTCTGTTTGGTTTTCCGCTATCGAGCGTAGGATGTAGCGGTTCAGGCAGGACTCCGGATGCACGCGGAAATACTCCGTCACGAACCAATCCGGGGCACCCCGCCGCGCGATGACGCGCATGAACGGCAGGTCGGTGACATCCTGCATGGGCGCGAGCACCAGCGCCGGTCGGTCGGTGGGCAGCAAATCACGCATCGGATGGAGGAATCATCGGGCGGTAGCGGACAGCGCATGCCGCCGCCGGTCAAGAATTTCAATGTCGGGGCGTGAATGAGGTTGCCAAGGGGGGTGCGCTTGGTAGCTTCCGAACCCCTTGAGTTTCAAAATTTCTCCCAAAAAAATCCTGGTCACCGGCGGCGCGGGCTTCATCGGCTCACATCTCTGCGAAGCCTTGGTGGCGGCAGGTCATGAGGTCGTGATCCTCGACGATTTCAACGACTACTACGACCCGGCGGTGAAGGAAAACAACCTCGCCGACCTGCGCGGGAAGATCGAAATCATCCGCGGTGACATCAGCGATGACGCGGTGGTGGTGGATACCTTCACACTGCACCGGTTCGACGGCGTCTTCCATCTGGCGGCGCGGGCGGGCGTGAGGCCGTCGATCGAGAACCCGCGGCTGTATTTCAGCACGAACATGGATGGCACGCTCAATTTGCTGGAAGCGTGCCGTCACCACGGTGTGAAATTTTTCGTATTCGCCTCATCCTCATCTGTTTACGGGGTGAACACGAAGGTGCCATTCGCGGAAACGGATCTGATTTCAAGGACGATTTCACCCTACGCGGCGACCAAGTTGGCGGGCGAGCAGATGTGCTCGAACTACGCGCACTTGTTCGGCCTTCGCT
>JBIHZT010000331.1:0-4970 GCA_044240265.1 Luteolibacter sp.
TGTTTGAAGCTGCGGGCGAGATCCAGAGCGGTAGCTTCATCCGTGACGATGCCCCATCCGGGTTCGGCGTGGGACTCGTCCGGTGAGCTGCCGGTGATGCGGAAAATGTCCAAGCAGCGATCGAGCAGCACACGGCGGAGTTCCTCGTCCGCCAGCTTGTTGACTGTCGCGGGCTGACCCTGTCCATCAGGGTTCCATGCGGTGATCACCCAGAAATTGGAGGGCTTTCCATCAGGGTTGAACTGAAAGACGACATCTTGGTATCCGGATTTCAATGGAGTGGTGTGGGATGGTTCTTCAATGGCTTCAGAGCGTGGCGTTTAGAGTCGAGAGTTCACTCCTCCGGTGGAGGCTGATCGTACGGCAGCTTGTAGTGGAGAAACACGTCGCGTGACCGGTTGTAGATGTCTATCTCACTCATCCCGGCGCGTTCCATCATCAGGTTGAGCGGCACCCAGTTTTTCATGATGAAGCCGAGCAGGTCCTTCGGGTCGTATTCGACGGCCGCCTTGGGTTCGCCGAGGCGTTTGTAACCGCTGAGGTTCGGCATCAGGCACAGCGTCATCATGGTGAGTGTCTCGGTGCGGAGGTCGCAAAAATAGAACCAGTAGGGCCAGACTCGGTGGAAGTGCTGGTAGAATTTCCGCACCTCCGGGATGGAGTAGAGTTCCTGAGGGTCGTCGTCCCAGCCTTCGACGAGGAACTGGAATTTCCCCATCATCGCCGCGAGTTCCGGTCCCTCGGGCAGGGCGGCCGGGCCGAAGGTTTTGAGGAAGTGCGCGGTCTTGCAGTGCCGGACCTGCGGCTCGCTGAAGATAACCATGATGGCGTCGTGTTCGTCGATCATGGTCAGTTCATGGTGGGATCGAAGCCCCGGTTGACGATGTTCATGCCGAATGAGAGCAACGTGGCCTTGGCTTGGGCTGCCTCGCGCACCCTGGGTTTGTTGCGGGGCATGAGGCCGGAGAAGCGTCCGGTCGATTCGCCGAACTGCATGGGTCCGGGGTCACCGAAGCTGGTGAAAGCGCCGACAGCGTCACGAACGATGGGTAGCATGACGGTAGCGTTGCGGGAATGGTCCTCCAACATCAGCACCACCACTTCCTTGCGGTCCGGAGATTGGGACGGTGGTGTCTCGGTATCCAGATGGCCATTGGCGTCGGGCAGTCTGGCCCATGCCTCCACGACCATGACCAGAGAGCGGGCGTGTTGGGCGATGGCAAACAGGCGGGTGACTTCCGCGAAACGATCCTTGGCGGCGTCGTCCGTCAACTCGCTGGGCATGCAGAAAACGTAGCCCTCGTCGGTATCGGCGATGACCGTCGGCGGCACGGAGCCGGTGGTCCGCATCATGTGGAGGGCGTAGTTCTGGGCCTGCCGGGCGAGGGGTTCAAGCCCCTGTGGATTCTCCTGCCAACGGTTTCGTTTCACGCGGGCGAGCTAACCAAGGCCAGCAAAGTTTGGCCAGCGAATCCGACCTCCCGGCGCTTGCCTGTGATCGCGCGGGCTGTCAGCTTCGTGTCGCCGTCGTCGTCAACGCGCCGCCGGTCCAACCCTCGCTTAGCCACATGCCTTTCGCCCCCGAAGTCCAGCAACTGATCCAGCAGGTGGAGCAGCTTTCGAATCGCCCGGTTCATGTGATGGAAGACGCGGACTTGAGATCGAGGGCCACCGTGACTCCGGCGCGTCGCGGGGCACCCGGCCACATCGTGCGCTTCCGGCCGGGATCGCCGTCGCTGGATTACCTGGTGGTGAGCCAGTTGCAGTTTCTGATCAGGACCTTCTCGTGCCCGGCGGCCGACCGCTGGGAAATTGTGTCCACCGACGCCGAGCGGGATGCCGGGATCGATGCGATGGGGCTTGGTGAATTTGAGGAACCGTTTGCGCGGATGATGATCGGCAGCATCATCACTCAACTCCGCACCTACTCCATCGGGTTCCGGGTGGACGACTGGATTTGGAAGAATCTGCCAGGCCTACGCGAGCAGCAGGAAACCGAAATCCGCTCGCAGCTGGCCGAAAACGAGCGGGCGCTGAATCCGGAGACCCGGCAGAAATTTCCCAAACCGCTGGTAGACGCCAACACCGCCATGAACGCGCTGTATGCCACGCTCTGGGGCGAGAGGTTGCACGAAACCCGGTTTGTCATTCCATTCGTAGCCATGGGCTACCGGGGCAAGGTCGCCGAACTGCGTGCCATCCTCGATGAACTTCCCGACGAGCCGGCGAACGACCGGATCATGATCGAGCGCTGGGCCTCGGTGGTCGGCCTATCAGGATCCTTCCATTTCAAACCTTACTCGACCGACTGATGCCGGACACTCCCCACGACATTCAGTTTCCGCTCGCAGACTTCGACCGCTGCCAACTGCCCGAAGATCAACGCGGGCTTCAGGGCGACGCCTACCTTCAGGCGATCCGCGAACATCTCGCCGGGCAGTTTGTCGGCCAAGGTGGCGCAGCAGAAGTAGCGGTGACCCACGACCGGGTGATCATCCGTTGGAAGGAGTCCGACAAAGCCGAGTCTCTGGCAGTCCAAGGTGCGAACTATCTGAAGCAGGGCAACTCCGAAAAAGGCATCGCCACCCTGCGGCTCGCCCTGCAACGCGACGCTAGCGACGCGGGTGCGCTCTTCAATCTCGGCATGGGCCTTGGTAACGATCACCCCGGCGAGGCGCTGGAGTTGCTGCAGGGACTCGTCGCCCTCGAACCCGACCATCCCGGCGCATGGGTGGCACTGGGCGTGGCGCAAGGGCGTGGCCAGCAGTGGGACGCCGCAATCCAATCCTTCCGTGAAGCCGTGACAAGGCACCCGCAGGATCCGTTTGCCCGTAAAAACCTCGGTGCAGCCCTATCACAAACCGGTCAACTCGCCGAAGCCCGCGACCACCTCAAGGCGGCCGTCGTGCTGCTGCCGTCCGATGCGCAGGCCTGGCTCAACCTCGCCATGAACCTGGAACAGTCCGGGGTGGTTGCTGAGGCGGAGACCGCTTACCAACGCGTGATCACCCTCGACCCCGGGGGCCATCTCGCCGAAAAGGCTGAAGCTGGGCGCAACCGGATCACGCAGGTTAAGTTCCGCAATGCCGGTGGCGAACTCAGGCCGGATGTGCTGAACTACTGCGGCGACGCCATTCGCATGTTCGAGACCATGTCCAAGGAGGAGGTCCAGCACATCACCCTCGAAATCGCGATGCTGGGGGCACAGGGATTTTCTGTGAATGACCCATCCAAAAAATATCAGCTGCGGTCACTGCCCGGGAACTTCTCCGGCCTGCAGCTGCTGTGCATCGAATACGTCGGGTTCAAGATCATCGATCCCAACGTGGACATCGGCTTCGACATCTCCGCCGAGTATGCGGAGGCGCTGCGCTTGCATGGTGAACCGCAGTAAACCTGAAATCCCAACAGAGACAAAACTCAAACCATGAGCTCTGGCCCGATCTCCAAGCGGGTGGAGAAAGGTTGCATGGAATTGGTCCGTCTCCTTGGGAGACGGACCAGTCTCGTTATTGCGGAAACGGTTATGACGGGTCTAGGCCCCCACCAACCATTTCCACTGTTTTCATCATTTCCGCAGGGGCTTCATCCAAGGAATCCGAGGGGCATATCGTAAATACGCCGGCATTTCCGCATATTTCTTCACGCCTTCGGTCCAAATTGTAAGTTTACGTTCGATTGGCTTCTCATCTGCAAGCGGAAAGAATCCGCCAAAGGACTCGGGTCCCATGAACAGGCAGTACGGAGATGCCGAGTGATCTTCGAATAGAATTTCTGCAGCGATCTTCATCGGACGAACGTTCCTGAGTCGTGAGACAAGGGCATATTCGCAGTTCCGAACCATCTCGGGCAGCTCTTTCATTTTACAGTTCGGGATGAGAAGTCTCATGCATCCGGCATTGACGCTGACCACGAAGTATTTCTGACCGATTTCAGTATCCCAAAAATTCGTGGAAACGAGTTCTGGGCCGTTATTTTTGTAGTGTATCATAGTTATAATTGGAACGGATGTTTGTTGGACAACGGTCGCAACGATCCTGATTGACCTTTGCGGCAGGGCCGGAATTTTCGAACACCACCTGGTGTCAGATATATTTCCGTCTCTTCCTACCCATTCCAGAATGGTGTTCGACAGTAGATGGAGGATGGCGAAAGCCTTCCTCTCCTGCTTCCCGCTTGCCGAAGGCTCCTGAAACGATAATGGCAGGCAACCGCACTTCCGGAAGGTAGACGAACTGCCAACTCCGGATCGAGTCTGAAGCCGACAGGGGGCTTAATTCATCCCCCTGTCGGCGCCGTCAGTGATCGCAGACTGTCTGCGAATCGGTCAGTTTAGTGATCCCGGCGGCAAATCGATTTGAAACGCATGCTTCACCGATTCACGAATGTGGGCTTCGCATGTCCTGCTGTCGATTCCTGCTTGTCTGCAAAGCGCAAGGAATGCATTGATCTGATATGTTAGAAATGCAAACTTATCGTATGGATCCAAGTTGAACTGCACGAATTCACCGCATTCGTGGGCCGTGCATTTCTCCCCAGTAACAGCAAGCATGTATAGGAGCCATTTGGATTCCGGTCTTGCGAAATACATCCAACAAGGCCTGGCCTGATCGGCTTTCTTGATGAATTTTCGGAACTCCGGAATCATCATCAATTCTCGCGGATCCTCGTCGAATCCATCGACCATGAAGATCACGCGTCCGGGTCCTGATGTGAAAATCGGATTATCGTCATCAGGTCTCAGGTCATGAACGAGTCGTTTCACGTCACAATTCTCGATCTCCTCCTTCATGATGATGTAGATCATGACGCCATCAGACATGTCTGTTGGCTCCGGAATCGACTTCACTTTTGCTCCATCTTCGGTTATATCAGCAACGAAGTAGGATGTTAACTGCTTCGCATTCTTTTTATTCTTTTTGTTTTTCACGGTTATTTTGGTTTTGATCCAAACCGGAAACCCTATTTTC
>JBIHZT010000332.1:0-4962 GCA_044240265.1 Luteolibacter sp.
CAGATCTGCGTCACCGGCGGTGCGAAAATGGCCTGCTACAACGCCATCCTCGCCGTCATCGAAGAAGGCGACGAAGTGATCATTCCCTCGCCGTTCTGGGTCTCGTATCCGGAAATGGTCCGCCTCGCCGGCGGGGTCCCCGTCATCGTCGAGACCAAGGAATCCACCGGTTGGAAAATGACTCCCGAGCAATTCGAGGAAGCCATGACTCCGGCCACCAAGATGGTCATCATCAACACCCCGGGAAATCCGACCGGTGCCGTTTACACCGCCGACGAGCTCCGCGCCCTCGGTGACATCGCGCTTGAAGAGGACATCGTCATTCTTTCCGACGAGATTTACGAAAAGCTCGTTTACGGCGAGTCCAAACACGTCTCCATCGCCTCGCTCAGCAAGGAGCTCTACGACCTCACCATCACCGTGAACGGCTTTTCCAAGGCCTACTCGATGACCGGCTGGCGTCTCGGCTACACCGCCGCGCCCAAGGCGCTTGCCGACGCGATCGAGAAGATCCAGAACCACACCACCTCCAACGCCAACAGCTTCGCCCAATACGGCGCGCTCGCCGCCCTCGAAGGTGACCAATCTTTCATCGAAGACCTCCGCGGCGAATACGACGTGAAGCGCCAGTTCATGTTCGCCCGCCTCAAGGCCATCCCGAACATCCGCGTGGTAGAGCCACAAGGTGCGTTTTACTTCTTCGTTTACACCGGGAACACCGGCCTGAAATCGATGAATCTCTGCGACAAGCTGCTTTCCCGCTACAAGGTCGCCGCCGTTCCCGGCATCGCCTTCGGTTACGACGAGGGCATCCGCCTCAGCTACTGCACCACGCTGGACATCCTCAACGAAGGTCTGACCCGCTTCGAGCAATTCTGCCGCGAGCATTGAGCCACGTGACACAGGCATTCCCGCCTGTTTTTCCCAAACCGCCGCCGGGCCCACCGGCGGCGGTTTTTTTCGTCCGCCGTCGCGGCCCGCTATCATTTTAAAGATGCGGTGCTTTTCCTCTCGTCAGCGGCGGGCGTCATCATTAGGCTTCGGCGACTGAAAAAAATAAACGCCGGGTGACTTGGCACGGCCTTTGCTTTAATCAGAAAACAATCCGCCCAACTATGAAAAAAATCGAAGCGATTATCAAACCATTCAAGCTTGAAGAAGTTAAGGAAGCCCTCGCCGAGGTGGGTGTGCAAGGCATGACCGTCACCGAAGTCAAGGGCTTCGGTCGTCAGAAGGGCCACACCGAAATTTACCGGGGTTCGGAATACACCGTGGATTTCCTCCCCAAGGTCAAAATTGAGATCGTCGTGGACGACGCGCAGTCAGATGGCGTTGCCGCCGCGATTGTGAAGAGCGCGAACACCGGCAAGATCGGTGATGGCAAGGTTTTCATCTCCACGGTGGAAGAGGCGATCCGCATTCGCACCGGTGAAACGGGCTCCTCCGCCGTAGCCGTGAACTGATCCCGGTTTCCCCTCAAATCAAAATTTTAAAACCAATGGTTCCCTTGACGGGTGCCATTGGTTTTTTCATGTCGCGGGGAGAATTCAATTCTGATTCATGAAACCGGATTTAACGACATCAGTCGGGCGGGTGCGCGTGGTGGGGATGATGGAAGGGGTTTCCTTCCTGTTGCTCATGGGGGTGGCGATGCCGCTCAAGTATTGGGCGGGCATGCCTGCGGCGGTCAAGTGGACCGGATGGATCCACGGCATCCTTTTTATTCTCTATGGGCTGGTGGTCCTGATCGCCTTGGTCCGCGGCAGGCTTTCGTTCGGAAAGGCGGTGCTCGCCTTCTTCGCCTCGCTGATTCCGTTCGGCCCTTTCCTGATGGACGGCAGGCTTGCCGCCGACGAGCGCAACGAGCCTCGGGAATCCTAAGGGGGGCTGGAGCATCTCGCGCCAGACCGTTGCCTGGGTGTCTCGCCCGAATACGGATCGAGTCCGTCCTAGCGGCGGGAGCCTTTCCAATCCCGGAACGCCGCGCCGAGAAAGTGCAGCACGTCGCTTGGGGTCAGGGATTCCTCCGAAATGTTTGTTTCAGTCATGGCGATTTCCGCTGCCCGTCCGCAGAGCCAGGCGCCAAGTGCCGCTGCATCCACCGATTTCTCGCCGATGGCGAGGCGGGCGCCGATGACTCCGGCGAGTAAATCGCCTTGGCCGCCGGTCGCCATTCCCGGTGTGCCGGTGGCGTTACACCACAGCGGCGCGCCCTGGTGGGTGACGATCGTGCGGCAGCCCTTCAGCAGAAGCGTGGCGCGATTGCGGTCTGCGAACCGGCGGGCGGCCTCTTCCCGCGGCAACTCGCAGAGGTCAGCAGCCAGCTTTGCGAATTCTCCGGGGTGAGGCGTGAGAATGTGGCGGTCCGTGAGTATTTCCAGCTTTCCGGCCCGGGCGATCGCGTGGATGGCGTCCGCATCCACCACCGAGGGAGCCGGTGAGTGGCCGATCAACTCCAGCAAACCCGCCTCCGTCGCCGCGTCCAGTCGACCTAAGCCGCATCCCACCACCAGCGCGTCGAAGCGATGCTCCAGCACCTCGCGTGGATTCCCGACTCCACGGACGATGATCTCCGGCGGGCACTTGGCGGCGATCAAGGCATGGATGCTTTCCGGGACGAAAAGGGTGACCAGCCCGCCGCCGCCGCGCAGCGCACCGCTGGCGGCGAGCACCGCCGCGCCGGTGTAGCTTGCGGACCCCGCCAGAATCGCCACGCGGCCGGCCATGCCCTTGTGGAAATCGAACGGGCGCGGCTCCTTCGCTCCGGCGAAAGTCTGCGGGGAAATCAGCTCCATCGGTCCGGGGCCGGCACCGGCCAGCGGCTCGACCGGGACCAGCGCCAGCGCTCCCGTCGCCGCTGCGGCATGGCCGTGGAGCAGTCCGCTCTTTGCATGACCGATCATGAAAGTGATGTCCGCAACAACAGTTCCTGGAAAAATCCGGCCGGAATCCGGAGCCATACCCGAGGGGATGTCGATTGCCGCGACGTGGGCACCGGCATGCTGCCGCAGCCAGGCGATTTCCTCCGCCAGCTGGACCAGCGGTGCTCGCAGGCTGCCTTTTGAGCCGCTGCCGAGAAGGCCGTCGAGCAACAGCAGCGGTCCCTCAAGATCCCGCCACGCTGGGGGCTGCTCCAGAGGAGGCCGGTCGCCGAGAGCGTCCCGTTTCCGGCGGGTCAGCAGGTCCCATTCGCCGGGCGGGTGGGCGAGGCGGGTCTCGATCCTCCATTGGAACTCATCGTGAAGAATCCGCAAGGCCACCAGCGTGTCCGCGGCGTTGTGTCCTTTTCCCAGATAGCCCACCGCAGTGCCGGGGTGAGGGAAATAGCGACCGATGGCGCGCCCGAGGCGCTCGCCAGCCAGGTTTACCAGTTCTTCCTCGGACCAGCCACTCGCCCTGGCGGAGGCTTCGATTCCGAGTGTCTCGGCGATGGTGGCGGCACTCATGAGTCCTACTAAACGGCATTTTTCACGCCGCCGCCATGTTCAAAATCAATACTCGCGCCGGTAGCGCTGGATGCCATCCACGATTCCTTGGGCGATGCTCTCGCGGAACCAACCCGACTTCATCCGGTCGCGTTCCCGCTCGTTGCTTACGAAGCCGCCTTCCACCAGGATGGCGGGTAGCGACGAGTTCCGGATCACGTAGAAGCGGGCGTATTTCGCGCTGCGGTCCACCGTACGGGTGCGCCGGATCAGATTGGTTTGCACAAGCTGGGCGAGGCGCCGCCCCTGATCACTGGAGTAAAATGTCTCCAAGCCGCTGACCTGCTGCTTCCAAGTGTAGTTGTAGTGGATGCTCACAAAAATCGCATTGCGGTAGCGGTTTGCCATGCTCACCCGCTGGGGTAGCGAAACAAAGTAATCGCTGCGGCGGGTCATCACCGTCTGGTAGCCCAGGTTCTTGAGTTTGCTTTCCAGCCGATAAGCGGTGTCGAGCGCGAGGTGCTTTTCATAAACACGGCCCCATTGGCCGCCGTTGTCGTGGCCGCCGTGGCCGGCGTCGATCACGACCGTCCTGAAATTCGCGGCACTCGCCAGGCTCGCGAGCGAGCACAGGGCGGTCAATGTTAGGAAGCGAAGAAGTGTCTTCATGGAATGCAAAGCTGGTTTAGAAAAACAATTAGGATATGTTGATATTTTTGTGAAATTGTAAAGGCAATTCGGCTGTTTCGTGGGATTTTTTCAACTCGCCGGTGCGGTCTAATAGGTGACCGGCGGGCGGTCGGACGCTTTGCGGATTTTGGCCTTGGCCTCCGCGGCCGCCTTGGGGTTGTAAGGGATGCTGTTGGCGACGCGCACGCTGCCGTCCGCGAAGGTCAGGAGCTGCGGGTCACCCTGCGAGCCACGCTGGTGGATCTGGCGGTCAACGACCTTGCCGTCCGTGTCGATCTGGTAGTGGACCCACATCGTCGGCGTGGCCAGGAACATCACGTGCATCCGCTGTTGGCGGTCCACCGTTACCAAAGGCCGGCGCAGCATCAACACGTCGCCTAGCAGGAAGGTGCGCACGTCCTGGCCGGTCCGGCCGTCGATGACCTGGGCGTAGATCTGGGATTTTTCGTCACCGCTGAAATTGAGGATGCGGAACTCCCGGATTTGGCCGGATTTCCCAGGGATTCCGACCTTTTGAGACCAGTAGGGCACGCCGGGGCTTTGGTTGAACAGCACGCGGTTGGTAGAGGAGCCTTCGCCGCTGCCGCCCGGCATGTGGACCATCGCGGCGACCGAGAAGTTTCCGGCCTCACCGAGTTGGTAGCATTGGGCCAAATTGACTTCCCGCGCCAGCGACTCGCCCGCGCGGATGGTCATTTTGCCGAAAATATTGCGGCCCTTGGGCGTCACCGGTTCCCCGTGACGGTCCTTGATGATGAAGTCCAGCCACTGCGTGCGCCCGTCGCTGGCGAAAGTGAGCGGCTGACCCGCATGATTGGTAATGGTCACCACCGCCAGCACCGGTTCG
>JBIHZT010000565.1:0-2997 GCA_044240265.1 Luteolibacter sp.
CATGGTCCGGAACTTCCACATCCGGAAGGGTTGGCCGTAGCGCCCCGCCCGCATCTGGGAGAAAAAGATCGGCGCTCCCGGACTCTTGATCGCGATGCCGATGGTTGCGACAATCCACAGCGGCAGCGTCAGCAGAATGATGGCGGATGCGGCGACCCGGTCGAAAGCCTCCTTGCAGAGGAGTTCCCACGACAGTTCCGGTGTCGAGCGCAGCACCAGCATCGGTTTGTTGCCGATCACGTCGAACACCGGCCGCGCGATTTGGGAGCGGATGAAGGAGGCCGCGATCCAGGCTTCCACCCCTTGCAGCTCGCAGGCCTCCACCGCCCTCGCGACCTTTTCAAATTCGGTGTTTTTGGCAGAAAAAACCACCCGGCTCACCGACTGTTCCTTCAACAGGGCGAACAGTTCGCCGACTTCGCGGGTGCCGAGGTCGAAATGATCGACCACCTTCCAGTCCGAGGTGATTTCCGGGTCCAGTTCGGCCAGCAGATCCACCATTTCGTTTCCCGAGCCGGCGATGATCACCCGCTCCTTGGTGGCTTCGCTTTCGGTTTGTCGTCTCAGCCAGACGAGGGTGAGCCTGTCCCTCAAGAGTAGAAGCACGAAGGCGAAAATCAGGCCCAGCCCGAGGACCAGGCGTCTCGTATCCACTTGTTGTGCGAAGACCGCAAACAATCCGAGAATGAGGACGACCATCAGGATTGAACGGATCAGCTGCCACATCGCCGTGCTGGTCTTCTTGTGCCTGAGATGCTCGTAAAACCCGAAGCGTTCGAGGACCAGCGGGGTGAACGGGACCGCGATGTAAAGCACCCAGTTCATGCTCTTCCAAAGCGCCTCTTCCTCAGTCCCGATTCCGAGCCAGCCCCGGATCTCCCCGCCGAACCAGAAAGCGAACCAAACCAAGAGGGCGTCCGTCAACTGGAGCACCTGGAGCGTGAATGAATCTTTGCGGCTGATGGTCATGGACTTGGGCAAGCGAATTGGGTTTCAAACGGTTCGCGCGATAAAACTCAGAAATCCGAGCGATTCGCAACCCAAGATAAATGTTTAAAACGTAAGCCCCGCTGTTATTTCCCGGACGGTCAGGCTGGGGCCAAGTTTTCCGCCTCCAAGGCGTCCATCAAGGCGGAAAGCTCCACCAACGGGATGCGCATTGCGCCTTGTCGGTCGGACGGGCAAACCATGGACTGATGGTGAAGTCCTTTGACCCAGGAAATGCCCGCGTAGCAGCCGTTTCTCCTCCGGGAGGGCATGAATTCGAGTACCTGCGTGCCTGGAGCGGTCCATAGCAGATTGGTCAATGCGGCACCATGGGTGCCCGCCACCGCCCGCGCCTCGCTGAAAAGACTGATTTGTTCGTCCAGCGTCAATTCGGCTGGATCGATGACCTCCCAGCCCCGTTGTTTGAACAAATCCCCGACCTCCCGGGCATTGACCAGATTGCGGGTTCGGGCGTTACGTTCGAGGTAGAGCAGTCGCCGACGATCTGGCGGAGCATCTTGCCGGAAGTGACGGTTGAGCCACTCGACCCCCCCGGGGTCTGGGCAGCCGCTCAACATCGACGGGCTCGCGAACCAGTATCGCTCGGTCCGAAGATCCTCATCGGCCGTTTCCACCACCCGGTCGGCGAGTCCCAGGATTTCAAGGGAGCGCCTTGCAAAAGGTGCTGGATCCCGCGGGACCAGAATCTTGCAGTTCTTGGGAAATTCGCTCAGATGGATCAGTCTTGTCAGGCCGTCGAGAAACCAGTGGTAGTAGTTTTGTCCATCGTTCCAGCGGGAGACAATCGAGGTGTAATCCCCTGGAAGTTCGCGGACGGGCATCGGTTTTTTTCTTCGCCAGATCGGATCGCTCCAGGCGTGGGGGCCGTACACCGCCTCCAGGCAGACCTTGGCGGAAGCATCGATGTGAGCCAGACTGGGTCCGGCAAGAAAGGCGTCGTCCCTGCGTGACCAGAGAGTGACCCAGTCCATGTATTTGTCTTGGTTGAGATGCGCCGCATGGATCTCGGAATCCACGGGGATTTCAGGCAACTCCCGGTGCACCCGCACGATTTCCCCCATGATGGCGGAGTGGCCCAGTTGGACTTCTTCGGAAAACAGGCCTGCGGGAGGGCCTCCGGACCACACGTCGGGTCGTATCCATCGGTTGATTCGATGGCTCAGTGGAAACGCACACCGTCGGATTTTTTGGCTGAATCTCATGGATAGTCGGAAATTGAATTGAGAATAGGAGTTGGCACTCCCGCGATGGAGTGGTGGTGTTGCGCCGTGATCCGTCGCTTGTTCCTCTCGGCCACTTTTTTATTGCTGATCGCGGGGTTGCTCGGACTCTGGCGGTTCAGATTCGAGTGTATGCCGGACACTCCGTCTTTGACTCTGGCAGATTTGAAGAAGTTTAAACCAACCCTGCCCCCGGGGGCTGTTTGGGCCGGAAGCGCGGAGCGTCCGGTTTTGCTTCTCTCCGCATCCGGGGGGCGGCCCCAGCTGGGGATTCGTCTTGGTTTGCCGGGCTTTCCGGCCATGGAGTCGCTTCATGTCCGTTTCAGGGTGGCCGCCAGAAATCTGAAACTCGGCTCCCAGAAATGGGACGACGGGCGGGTATTGATCGAGTGGCATGCCCCGGATGCCGGGAACTCTCAGGAAACCGATCCCGTATGCTCGCTTCGCGATACCGAAAGCAGCGGCGATGTCTCGCTCGTGGTCAGACCTGGATTCGGGCGCTCGATTCCCGTCCTGAGAATTGAGCATCTCGGAGCCAGCGGTGAGTTCGAGATTTCCAACCTTGAAATGATCCCGGTTAAGGAGCGGTCGCTTTGGAAATACGGGAGATGGATGCTGCTGGTTTGCTCGTTTGGATGGATGTGGGTGGTTTTGGCGGGAGGGGAGCCGCGCAAGGGTTGGAGGATCTTTGCCGCGATAAGCATTTGGCTCGGGCTGGCCGTGTGTCTGGCGATTCCCGGACCTTGGAAAACCCTGCGGCCGCTTGTGG